>NZ_CANLZC010000012.1 GCF_947495455.1 uncultured Shewanella sp.
TACAGCATAAATGCGCCTTGAATTGAAAAGCCTGAGAAGCTCTGAATTGATCATCTATATAATAGAATTGGTATAACTACCTTTCACTTCAATACGCTGCCTATCGCTAAATCAATATAAAGGTTAAAAATCCGACATAGACTTATCATGCTGACTTTGTTTGAAAGGTGTGATTTTATCATCCACTAATTGTGCTTTCGCTTCAGGATTGTTTTCAAAATCGTATACACTGGACGTAGCATAAGTTTGAGATAAATCATGTTGGCTTTTAGGAAAATCTTGATTGCCCATATCTGTTATTGCGCCGCTTTCAGGCGGATTAAGCGCAAAGTCATAATGAGCAGACACTTCAGAGGTTTTAGAAAAATCATGCTGACTCATAGAATATGGAGCCGCTTCATTAGCAGTACTGATAGCAGAAAAAGCAATCGCACCAAAGATAAACACTAACTTTAAAACACTCATACAAAGCAACCATTAAGTTACATTACCGTAACACAATGATAATACAAGCACCCCATTTAGTGAACACTAAACCTCAATATGTTTAAAAATATCGCAAAAAGAGTGTTTTTAATACTCGTTATTCCTTACATAAAAAAGCCACCCTATGGTCGATAAGGTGGCTACCAATAAGGTTTATTTTATTCTTAAGTTTTATTTATCCAATAGCTTAGCGTGTCAAATAATTCATCTAACACTATAGGTTTAGTGATGTGAGCATTCATACCCGCATTCAAGCTTTTTTCTCTATCACCAGACATTGCATGTGCAGTCATCGCAATAATAGGTAATGTCTCGCTATCATACTGCTCACGCAGCTTCTTTGTCGCTGTCAAACCATCCATCACAGGCATTTGAATATCCATTAAAACAGCATCAAAGCTTGCTTTTTCTATCATATCAATGGCCACTTGACCATTTTCTGCAACTTCCACCTGATAGCCCGCACTCTTTAACAGCTCAGTTGCGACCTGCTGATTAATAAAGTTATCCTCAACTAAGAGCACATTGCCCGCAATTTCGACTTCCTTTTCCACCTCTTCTTCCGTTATTTCTTCAGCATCAACCACATCTTCTGTCGTTGTTGGTCGTTGCTGAGAATCATTATTTTTAGAAAAAGCGTCGATAATCTCATCAAATAACGACGATGCCTTAAAAGGTTTTTGTAATAACGCCGAGACCTTAATATCACTTAAGTCTTTTTGCATAGGCTCTGCAGAATAAGCCGTCATCATAATAATCACAGGTCTTTTGGCTAAACGACCATCGGCCACCATTTCATCAATACGTTTGATCACTTCTGGCCCATCCATCTTTGGCATCATCCAGTCAAGTAACAATAAATCGATCTCTTTAGTGGCCAGTATCTCTAAGGCTTCTTTTCCGCTTAATGCGGTATCCACATCAAAATGAAAACCGCGAGTCACGCTGGAATAGATTTGCAGAGCAGTCGGATTATCATCAACCACTAATGTCTTTAAGTGACCCAACCAAGAAGGGAAGACTAATGGCGGCGCAACGATTTCGTCTGCCACTTCAAAACTCACAGTAAAACTAAATGTCGACCCAACACCGGGCTCACTTTCCACTTGTAAAATGCCGCCCATCATAGAAACAAGATGCTTACTGATAGACAAACCAAGCCCTGTTCCCCCATACTGGCGAGTGGTTGAGCCATCCGCTTGTGCAAATGCATCAAATAGGCTGGCCTGTTTTTCTTCATTGATCCCTATGCCAGTATCACGTACCCAAAATTTCAAGCTAATGTAATCGTCTCGCTCACCAACATCTTCACAACCCAATTCAATTTCACCTACTTGGGTAAATTTGACCGCATTTGACAGTAAATTAATGAGGACTTGTCCCAGTCTTAATGGATCGCCTTCTAACATTAATCCCGCAGTAACAGGTGCATATAAGAGTAATTCAACACCTTTTTCTTGTGTACGTAATGCATTGAGATCTAGGGCATGCTCAAGCACTTTATCCAAAGGAAATGCCACTTTCTCTAGCTCAAGTTTACCCGCCTCAATTTTAGAGAAATCAAGAATATCATTAATAATTCTCAACAAAGAATGCGCAGAAAAATCAGCCTTATCCAAATAATCAATTTGCTGTGGCGTTAACGAAGTGCGTTTGGCTAACTGCAACATACCAATGATGGCATTCATCGGCGTTCGAATTTCATGACTCATATTAGCCAAAAACTCACTCTTATACAGATTCGCCATCTCAGCATCTTGTTTAGCTTCTAACATGGCCACTTCATTACTTTTATGTTTAGTAATATCTTTATGGGTTCCGACCATACGTTTAGCTTGACCATTGCTCATAAACTCAACCACACGCCCTCGAGATTGCAGCCAATGATACTCGCCACTTTTACCACGCATCCTAAATTCAACATCATAAGTACCAGAAGGCACAGCCAAGTATTGTTCCATGGATTGCTCAACGCGCATGCGATCATCAGGATGAATAAGTTCACTGATGGTTGACACTAACGCTGGAAATTCATTGGTTTCATAACCCAGCATAGTATAATAGGCAGGGTTGCAAATGATTTGCTCAGAATCGAGATACCAATCCCATAACCCATCTTCCACGGCATCCATCGCAAGGTGATAACGCTCCTCCGATAACCGCAACTGCTCTGCAGATTCATATTCACGAGTCACATCTCGCCACACCGAAATCAAACCCAATAACTCACCACGACGATTATAAAAGGGTAACTTAAGGGTATCGAGTAAAATCGATTTACCCGCCAACTCCACCTTTTCTTGATACCTTAAGGTGGATTTCTCTTCCATGACACGTAAATCTTCAGCCAAAATTCGACCCGCTTGATCGTCACTGGCCACTTTATCTGAAAAGCGCCCTATTATTTCGCTCTCCGTGAAACCTAACATGCGCTCTGCCGATTTATTACAACCTAAATATCGACCTTCTTTATCTTTAAAAACAATCGCTTCAGGTATAGAGTCGATAAGGGAACGTAACAAGGCAAATTCTCGCTCGCGGCGCTCAGTCGTTTCTTTTAATCTTTTAGTACGCTGAGCCACCAACTTGTCCAGTCGCCTATTTTGCTCCGCAAGATGCCGAGTATATTGTTTGTTTTCTTCAAAAATACGGCTAACAAGTTGATACCAAGGTTCCCAACCATCTGATACCCGCTCGGGCACCTTAATGGGTTCTTGAGAACACATCTCTAAATGAGTTAATAAACTCGTAGCCGGATTCACAAAAGAGCGCCGAGTTTGCCAGTGAACGATAGTGACTAAAACAGACAAGGCCAATACCACTAATAAAAAGGATAACTTCAACTTTTCCCAAGAATCTTTGAATAAATCATCAACGGGTTGTAAATACAGCAAGCGCCAAGGGGCGTTATGCAATGCAACTGAATGAATATAATAGCCATTACGAATAATACCTTCGTGGGCATCAAACAACACAGACTCAGGTATAGAATGAAGCTCTGACGGTATTTTCTGACTAATATGGTATACGCGATTGATATGAGCTGAATCGACATCACTGTTAGAAAGAATATTATTACCCTGATCCAACAAAATCACCGTACCGGGCATTTTAAAATACAAACGTATTTGTTTTGCCAATGACGCCAATGTCATGTCTAAATTAATGGAACCAATAAATTCATCTTTTAAATAGATGGGCACACCTAAGGTCGTTAGCAAACCTTTATTGGTGGGATCCACATAAGCCTCACTCCAAAATACGCTACGCTGAGGATTCATTGAAGGCGCAGCTTCTGTAGCTACTGGAAAAGATAAAGACAGCTCAAATAGCATTTCTAATTCTTGGTAGAATTTCTCACTGCGGCCATTCAAAGAGCCTACGCCAGTAATACGGCCCATGTTAGTGAAAGGTTCACCACTATGAGCATAACTCGGCTCAAGTGTGAAATATTGGCCCGTTTCTTTGAATTTCTGGTATTGAGGTAAACTGTCTTTTCTGACGAGTTCATCAAAACGTAAATGATCTACGGCCACATTACGTAAGCTTTTAACCGCCCTAATGCTGGATTCAAGTAAAAGATCAATTTGCAGAACATGACGTTCAACTTGCTCTTCTCTTTGTTCAATTAAATGCTTTTTTTCACGATCGAAAAAAAACCATGCCGTCACTAACGCCATGATAATAACACCGATATAGGTATAAAAAACGGCTCGGTTATAATTCTTTTGAATCGGAGATTTTAATTGAAGACCTAGTTCAGTTGGTTTCATTCACAACCCTTGGCAAAACACACTTTTCGCTGATAATCATACCATAGTAGGCCGATTTCACATCTTGCAAAGAAACAAGTGTATTGCCCACATCTAGACGACATAAAGTCCAGGTACACCAAAATTAAACAATAAAATAACCACATTAAAACCAACTATTTACAATTGAATGTTTATTGTTACTTAAACTAAGCTTAAAAAGGCTTAGCTGACTATCAGTATATCAAAGCATCGGAATCAAACGATTAATATTTATTAAATATGTGCGAATAAACGACTTTAAAACCGATCAAGTAAAACACAGATAATATTCCATTAAGTGACTTAGGGATCAAAGGCCTAAGCCACTTAAAATGGTATGAAAGTAAGGCCTATAAATTTTCTTCAGCAAATTCAGCCAAACGTGAACGCACAACGCCATTTAAGTATATATTGGCACTACCATCAAAGTCTTTAAAACGCTCTACAATGTAAGTTAATCCCGATGTCACAGCAGTAAGATAATTGGTATCGATTTGTGCAAGATTACCACTGCAAATCAATTTTGTGCCCTCTCCCATGCGCGTCAGCATGGTTTTCAGTTGAGAAGCGGTTAAATTTTGACATTCATCCAAAATCACCACAGAGTGCTGAATTGAACGGCCTCGCATAAAGTTAATTGACTTAAATTGAATATTGGCCTTTTCCATAATGTAATTCATACTACCCGTTGGATTAACATCATTTTTATGTAGCACCTCTAAGGTATCAGTAATCGCACCTAACCAAGGCGCCATTTTCTCTTCTTCAGTACCGGGTAAAAAACCAATAGATTCGGCAATTTCAGGCGTATTACGCGTGACAATCACTTTGTCATAAAGGCCACGTTCTACGACCAACTCAAGTGCCGCTGCCATGGCGAGCAATGTTTTTCCGCAGCCTGCAGGTCCAGTTAAAATCACTAAATCAATATCAGGATCCATTAAGGCTTGCATCGCCATGCCTTGATAAATATTTTTAGGCTTAATCCCCCATGCTTCAAGATGTAACAGCCTGTCTTTGCCTAAATCGAGAAACTTAAGCTCTTTATCTGTTTTATCCACGATACGACCACAAAAATTAGATTTCTCATCGAGCATGTATTGATTACTATAAAAAGGTTCATCACCAAAATCGGCTAATGGCACCTTATGCACTGTGTGCCGTCCATAACTCTCCGTGCTAACATTATCGGTATAATCCCAAAAATTGCCCTCAAATTGATGAAAACCTTTAGTGAGAAAACGCACATCGTCAATCAATTGATCTCGGCGATAATCTTCCACCATTAAAATACCGGCACCTTTGGCTTTAAGGCGCATATTAATGTCTTTTGTCACTAAGACTAAACTACGGGGGGCATGCTTTTTTTGTAAATGTAATGCAGTATTAATAATGCGATTGTCATTGTTAATATCGGGTAAAGAGCTATTAGTGAAATCAAGTTGATGATCGGGAAAAATAGCGAGGCGGCCTGACACATCAGCATGATCTTCTCGCCTTGGCAGAGGCACACCATCGACGATTTCTTCGGGGGTAATTTCTCCGCCTAAAATATCTTCTAAGGCTCGAATTGCCACTCGCGCATCGCGGCTAATATCCCGTTTTCTATCTTTAATTTGATCGAGCTCTTCTAACACTGTCATCGGAATGATGACATCATGTTCCTTGAATGAATATATGGCTAAGGGTTCATGCAGTAACACATTGGTATCTAATACAAACAACTTTCTGTCGTCTTTATTCATGACGCCTCCATTTGTGTATTATTTATACCCGTGATACTTGAAGATGCAGGATTCAGCTGGAATTAAAAGCCTTTTAGGCAAGGCTTTGAACAGCGTGCCTAGTCATTCTAAGCTGATGTTCAATAACGCAGTATAAAAGGCTTTTAAACCAGCCCCTTGGGAGTCTGTAAAAGCACCTACTTCTGCGTTGTATCACCTTAAAAGGCAATAAGCATTTCGGCAATAATACGCCTTGAATTAGGCACTTTTACAAGCTCTGAAACATGCATCTTCAAGTATCACGGGTATAATGCTTATCTTTCACCTAAGATAATTCAATGCTCTCCTATATTGTTAACAGTGGATGGCCAATTAATATACTTCTTCCAGTATCACGGGTATAACTAAGCTTAGAAGCTTGATTTGCGCTTTGACAATTCACTTTAGCGTTTCCTCATAGTGCCAGCAAACTTTTCCTGTATCAAGCCATGTCCCTTTCAACTAAGGGCTATTGAAATAGGCGCCATTTTGGCTAAACTAGTGCATTATTGAGTCACTTTTTTATCACTAATCTGTCTTAAAAAAGTCCAATTTGAATGAAGATAATGACGTGGGTAAATCTTGCAGTTTTACGGCGTTTAGGTATACCATACGCGCCCTTGTGTTCCCCTGTAAATGAGAAATATAAATGCTGTTTTCCTTAGGTCAGCGCTGGATAAGTGATACTGAATCTGAACTTGGTTTAGGTACTGTTGTTGGAATGGAAGGCCGTATGGTCACCCTACTTTTTCCTGCAACGGGTGAGAATAGATTGTTTTCACGCGCTGAAGCCCCACTCACTCGTGTAATTTATAACCCTGGTGACAAGGTTGAAAGCCATGAAGAATGGAGCTTGAAAGTCACTGAAGTGGAAGACAAAGATGGCCTTATCATTTATCACGGCATTCATGAAGAAACCGGTGAAGAAGTCAGCCTGCGGGAAACACTGCTCAATCACAACATTCGCTTTAATAAACCCCAAGATCGCCTTTTTGCTGGTCAAATAGACCGTTTAGATCGATTTGGTGTTCGCTATCAATGCCAATTGTTACGCCATAAACTCGCCACATCAGATTTATTGGGCTTGCAAGGCCCTCGTGTTGGACTCATCCCCCACCAGCAATGGATTGCCCATGAAGTCGGACAGCGATTCGCCCCTCGCGTGCTATTAGCCGATGAAGTTGGGTTAGGCAAAACCATTGAAGCTGGCCTCATTATCCATCAACAATTACTGACAGGCCGCGCCGAACGCGTATTAGTTATCGTGCCTGATACACTACGCCACCAGTGGTTAGTTGAAATGCTAAGACGATTTAACCTGCGTTTCTCCATCTTTGATGAAGATCGCTGCGTTGAAGCCTATGCCGATCATGACAATCCTTTTTATACCGAACAGCTCGTGATTTGTTCTTTAGAGTTACTGCGTAAAAAACGTCGTCTCGAACAAGCGGTTGATGCCGACTGGGATTTACTGGTTGTTGATGAAGCCCACCACCTTGAATGGTCAGAAGAAGCACCGAGTCGTGCTTATCGTATTGTTGAAGCCTTAAGTGAAGAAATACCTGGCGTATTATTACTCACCGCCACGCCGGATCAATTAGGTCACCAGAGCCATTTCGCTCGCTTGCGTTTACTCGATCCAGACCGTTTTTACGATTATGACACCTTCCTAAAAGAAGAAACCAGCTATAAAGAAGTGGCAATCGTTGCCGATGCCCTAGCCAGTAATGACACTATCGATGCTGATATCCTTGATAAACTGGTTTCATTGATATCAGAAAAAGACATCAGTGAAAACATTAAGCTTATTCAGAATGACAATACTGATGTACGCTATCAGGCCAGACAATCACTTTTACAAGAATTACTCGACAGACACGGAACTGGCCGAGTGCTTTACCGTAATAGCCGCGCCTCAGTAAAAGGCTTCCCTAAGCGACGCTTTAACGCTCATCCACAATCTATGCCAGAGCAATATGCCACTGCAGCGCGTGTGAGCGCCATGATGAACAAACATTTGGACACCGCCGCCAAAGTGAAACAAATACTCAGCCCTGAAAAAATCTATCAAGACTTTGACAGTGGCAGTGCTAGCTGGTGGAAATTCGACCCTCGCGTCGACTGGCTAATCGAATTTTTGAAAAACAATCGCAGTAAAAAAGTATTGATCATCGCCAGCCAAGCCGATACCGCACTCAGCCTTGAAGAGGCATTGCGAACTCGAGAAGGCATTCAGGCCACGGTATTTCATGAAGGCATGTCTATCATTGAACGTGACAAAGCGGGCGCTTATTTCGCTCAAGAAACTGGCGGTGCCCAAGCCCTGATTTGCTCTGAAATTGGCTCTGAAGGACGTAACTTCCAATTTGCCAGTCAATTGATTTTATTTGATTTACCACTGAATCCCGATCTGCTTGAACAACGTATCGGCCGTTTAGACAGAATAGGTCAAAAGAATGATGTTGAAATTCACTTACCTTACCTTGAAGATACTGCGCAAGAAGGCTTAATGAATTGGTATCACAAGGGCCTAAATGCCTTTGAGCAAACCTGCCCAAGCGGCCATATTTTATACAAGGAGTTTTCAGCCAGTTTACTTGATAGTCTATTACTCAATGATGAAGACAACTTCAGCAGCTTACTGAAAGACACTCAAGAACGTTACCAAACGCTAAAATTAGCCATGGAACAAGGTCGAGATAAGCTTCTTGAAATTAATTCTCATGGTGGAGAAAAGTCAGCACAGTTAGTCGAAAAACTGGCCAGCCGCGATCAAGACACTCACCTCATTGGCTCTGTGATCCGTCTTTGGGATATTATTGGTGTTGAACAAGAAGACAGCGGCGAAAATGCCATCGTACTTCGCCCAAGCGAACACATGATGTTTCCAACCTATCCCGGATTACCAGAAGATGGTATTACCGTCACTTTTGACCGGGATATTGCGCTATCTCGCGATGATATTGCCCTCATTACACAAGAACACCCCATTGTACAAACGGGTTTAGATCTCATCACCTCATCTGAGACAGGCACCACCAGTGTTGCCGTACTAAAAAACAAAGCCTTGCCAGCTGGCACTCTGTTTTTAGAACTCATTTATATGGCCGATGCATCTGCGCCTAAATCGAGTCAGCTTTATCGTTATTTCCCGCCAACTCCAGTGCGAATTTTACTGGATCAAGCGGGTAATAATTTATCCGATAAAGTCACCTACGAAAGCTTTGATAAGCAATTAAGTGCCGTCAACCGTCATATTGGCAGTAAACTTGTTAACGCCTATCAAACTGCATTGCATCCATTATTGGGTAAAGCAGAAACCTTTGCCGATAAGGAGTTGGCCTTATTAATTGATACAGCTCGCGCGAAGATGACAGAGCAATTGTCCAGTGAGCAAGCAAGACTTGAGGCTTTAAAAGCCGTTAACCCTAATATTCGAGATGAAGAAATTGAGCATATTAAAGAGCAAATGAATGAGCTTAATCGCTACTTAGATGCAGGACAATTACAACTCGATTCCATTCGCTTAATTGTAGTGAGTCACGCCTAAGTAACACTGACTGTCATCATAAAAAGCCGAGCCTTCAATACAGAAGACTCGGCTTTTCTATGACATCAAGACGATAAAATTGACCGCTGTGCCCGTATTTTTTACTGATCTAGTCGGCTTAAATATCGAAATACCAAAATGAGCAAACAACTCAAAAACCTTTAATACCAACGTGACTGTCTTTTTTCATAGGGCATATTGGGTTGTTTACCTTGTCTCAATGCCGCTATCACTCGATTCTTTCCCATTAATAACTTTATTTGGCTTAAGGTTTCTCGCCTTAGCAAACGCCTAACACTGGCAGTCCAACTGCGATTAATACTGAACTTAATTGCTGCATTGGCATCGGGGGAGGTTTGCATCAATTGCTGTGCTAACTGCTCAGCACTTTCCATTGGATTGCTCACGATTTGAGTCACGAGTCCTTTTTGTAGCGCCTCCTCTGCACTGAGCACTGCAGCTGTCATCGATAGCAATAAGGCTTGATCTTTTGGCATAATTTCCCTCAATGTGACCAGTCCTGCCATATCCGGTAACAAGCCCCATTTGGCTTCCATAACCGAAAATTGAGCCGTGCTTGACACTAACCTAAAATCCGCTCCCAAGGCTATTTGCATGCCTCCACCAAAACAACAACCTTCAATCGCCGCAATCACAGGCACAGGTAACTGGCGCCATCCTAAGGATATGCGCTGAGCGAGGTTAGCATTACCCGGCAAAATTTTAAACAATATTCGCAGCGCTTGCATGGGCGATTTCATCACACTTTTCACATCTAGGCCTGAGCAAAAATTATTCCCTGCACCAAATAAAATCACCGCTTTCAGATCACGATCTTTCTTCAATTGTTTAATTGTTTTATCGATTTCCAGAAATGCATCAAAGCTCAGCGCATTATATTTATCAGGACGATTCAAACACACATAAGCGATGCCCTGCTGTTTTTTGATTTCTACATAATTCCCTTTCATGTTCACCCACTCATTAATTAACGCTATAAAAACAAAAAAATATCCTTTGACCAACATCCCCCCAAATATGCTAGCATCATCATTCAGAATATCGGTACCTCAGAGTGCTCTTTTTTAAGCAAAGTACACTGTACTTTGAAAACGTGATTTTTTTCACGTCAATCTAAGGATTTTGATTAATGCCATTCCCAGTACTTATCTGTGATGATTTTGCATTAGCCCGAAAACAAATAGTACGCAGCTTTCCCACGCAATGGAATATTGACGTCACCTATGCAGTTAACGGTTTAGAAGCCATAGAAGCCATACGTCAAGGAAAAGGCAAATTGGTTTTTTTAGATTTAAATATGCCTATCATGAGTGGCTTTGATGTTCTGGACTTAGTGCAAACCGAAAAGCTAGACTGTCAAATCATTATCGTGTCCGCCGATATTCAAATTAGCACCTTAATGAGAGCTAAATCACTCGGTGCACTGGATTTTATTCAAAAGCCCGTCAACCCAGAATCCCTTAAATATCTATTAGATGAACACAACCTTTTTCGTGCATGTCGCTCACCTATCACAACAATCCCCTCTCCCCACGTCGATCTGCTCGATGCAACCAAAGAGCTGGCCAATGTCGCAATGGGAAAAGCAGCGGCGTTATTATCACATTTATTAGATGCCGTGGTCATACTCCCCATTCCCAACGTCAATACGTTAGAAGTCAATGAGCTCATCATGGCACTCAAGTCCACTGATACTCAAGAAAATATATCAGCCTTGTGCCAAGGCTTTATCGGCGCCAATATTGCTGGAGAAGCCTTGCTACTCTTTCATGACTCTTCTTTTAACGACATGGCGAACCTAATGAATTTACCTCTCCCCCATGATCACCATAATGAAATTGAGATCATGATGGATATTGGCAACGTGCTCATTGGTGCCTTTCTCAACGGCTTATCTGAACAACTCGACGAAACATTTAATCAAAGTCATCCGGTTATTCTAGGCAAACATTGCAGCGCCAACGATTTAATACATGAAAACTCGGGGAAATGGACTAAAAACTTAACCATGGAAATCAACTACCGTATTGAAGGCCATCATATTCAATGTGATTTATTATTGGTATTAACCGAGGATTCTATACCCACATTAAAAAAAAAATTACAGCACTTTGTCAATAGGACCCCATGAACATGAATTCAATACCAAACATCAATGAGCAGTGGCATTGGTTAGCCGATATGGTACAAACCATAGAGGTGGGGCTAGTGGTACTGGATAAGGACTTTAACATTCAGCTATGGAATGGCTTTATGGAAAATCACAGTGGGATCCTTTTCGATAAATTGCATAATAAAAATATTTTTGAGCAATTTAAGGACTTACCTAAGAATTGGCTACAGCAAAAAATGCAATCGGTTTTCCTTCTAAAAAACCGCTCCTTTATCAGCTGGGAACAACGCCCTTTTGTCTTTCAGTTTAAAAATTATCGCCCTATTACCTGTCGCGCAGATTTTATGTACCAAAATGTCACCTTACTGCCCCTCACATCAAAAGATGGGAATATTACTCATATCAGTATGCTGGTTTACGATGTCACCGACGTCGCCCTAAATCGTCAACAATTAAAAACAGCCAACGATAACTTAGCGCGCTTGAGTCAAATCGATGATTTATCTCAACTCTTCAATCGACGTCACTGGCAAATTTGTATGCAAAAGGAATTTGATCGGCACCTTCGTTATGGGCACCCCACTTCCTTATTGATGTTGGATATCGATTACTTTAAAAATATTAATGATAATTATGGCCATTATGCGGGTGATAAAGTGATCCAAACCATTTCACACATTATTCGCCAATCTCTGCGAAAAACAGATTTTGCGGGCCGTTACGGCGGAGAGGAATTTGCCATAGTGCTGCCTGAGACTCCCGTTCAACAAGCGATCAATCTAGCCGAACGCTTAAGGCAAACCATAGAAGCAACCCCCTTTGTTTTCAGTGATACCGTGATCAAAATTACCGCCAGTCTCGGACTATGTGGAATCGATAGCCATAGTCAAACCAGTGAACAGTGGCTTGAAAATGCCGATATGGCACTGTATGAAGCGAAAAGACGAGGAAGAAATTGCAGTATTGAGTACAAAAATGAACAGGAATAACAAAGAGCGCGCTAAAAACCATTAAAAATTGATTTTTAACGCGAATACAATACGGATAGGCATTAATGCAGAGAGTGGCCGTCATGCTCAGAAGACGCTTCCTCTTCAAACTCTTCATCACCGATGAAGTAAGTGCCCCAACCGTCATAATCGACTTTTTGTTTCGCCGCAACATGAAGCAATTTTTCACAAGCATCATCGAGCAATGCCACTTCCAATAAATGGGTACTCATGGCATCGAAGCAATAAATAACAGAACCATCTTCCAGCTCCATTTCCTCCGCATCATTCACTTCAAAACCCAGTTTAAAGGCTTCAACAGCTGCTTTTTCTAATTTATCAAAATTGGTAGAAGAGAAATGATGTTCGATAGTGTACTCGGCATCGGGATCGGAGCCATCTGCCAGCATAGCATCAACGATCTCTCTATTTTCTTTTTTCTGTAACTCTAATTGCTGTGCAATCGACATGAAGGACTCCAAATCATTAAATATTATTTGATACTCTTTTACCCATCAAGGCTTGCGCTTCTTGATTTAGTTGGGCTAATTTTTGTGTCATTTGAGCATGAATTTTGGCAGAAAAATCTTTAACCTGCGACTTATCAATACCCTGAGTTGTGATAGGCTCCATCACTTCTATGATCACTACCCCATTGTTCCAACGATTCAATTTTATATGACATTGATTAGATGCTAATACAGGAACCATAGGCACCTCGGCAGCAATCGCCGTATAAAAAGCGCCCATTTTAAAGGGCAATAACCCTCGACCTTTTGAGCGAGTGCCTTCTGGAAAAACCCATAGCGACAAGCATTTACTTTTAATATTCTGAGCCGTTTTTGCCATAGTATCAAAGGCTTTACTGCGATTTCGACGATCCAGTAAAATGTTACCTGTTAACCAATAGATTTGTCCAACCAAAGGTATCCAAGCGATACTTTTTTTCCCTAAACTCACCGTCCCTTTTGGAACAGCCGCTGTGTGAGTAAAAATATCAAAGCTATTTTGATGGTTCGCTAAAAAGATGCAAGGATTGTCATTCTTTTTTGTTTGATTACGCACAATCACTTTAATGCCTAATACAGGGGCCGCCAAGGAAAACATTTTGGCTAACATATGTACATTATTACGATGTCGCGGCCTCACTAAACAAACTAAACAGCCAATAATAAATGCCAAACACAACATAATGGCTAAAATAATACATCTAAAAATTAAAAGCACCGCATTCTCCCACAACTTAAGTGTGGCACAGTATAACGAGCCAGAATACACGACTCAATATATTGTTTACACTTGTATGCTGAATAAATGTAAATAATAAGTTTCTAGCTAACTTTATGATGCTACTTATTGCTTCATAAATGATCTTTTTTATCACACAGCTTTAACGTAATTCTCATAACAAGCGCACTCAGAGCTAAACAAGCCACAATCACGGCACCGCTAGGCAAGTCTAAGCCTGCAGATAATAGAAGGCCGCCGCAATAGCCAAAAATGCCGACTAAATAAGCTAACGCTAAACTGAAACGACCATAATAACGGTTAATCGCCAGTGCAGGTAAAATTAAACTACTGAAAACAAGATACACACCCACCAGCTCAACAGACAAAGTGATCACTATGGCAAAAATCAGATAAAAAGCTCGTCCCTCTAATAGACTCGGTCTTAATAAAATGAGCAATAAAACGCATGTATATACTATCGCTGGCAGCACTAATTGCGATAAGTTAACCCAAAGAATTTGCCCAGACAATAATTGCTTAAGTAATTCTGCACCATGGGGATCATTCGCGAGAATTAACATAGCCGCTACGGCCGCTAACACATAGAAACAACCGATAAAGGCCTCAAGTTCATCCTGCATTCGCTTTGATAGCCAAGCAATAATCCCCGCGCCTGCAATGGCAAAAATAGCAGGCATCCAAACATTAGAAAATGGCAATTCGGCTAAGTCATGATGTAAATGCCCAATAACCGTACCCAACGCAGCCACTTGCGCAATGGCCAAATCAATAAAAATAATCCCTCTTTTAAGCACTTGTTGGCCTAATACTACATGTGTTGACAAGACTAAAAGCCCTGCCAGTAGGGCCGGAATTAAAATCGATACTAGCTCTATATCAATACTCAAAATCATTCCCCTTACGTGATAAAAAAGAGCATCAATTTGATGCTCTTTTACGTATTCATTTATAATATATAAAGCCTTTATTGCTGCTGTGTTTTTTCCACATTTAGCAATAAAGTTAATGTGCTAGTATACAGACTAAACAAGTCTTGGCTTGCATCATTGCCACCCACAGACATAGGCAAAGTGATCACAGGTAAATTAGCTCGCTCACCTAACCATAACGCTCCTCGATCATCTTGATAAGAGGCAATGAGAATAGCCATGACTTTTTGATCCGCTGCGCTTTTCAGTAGCTGGGCTAAATGTGCGCTGCTTGGGGGTAAACCTGGCTTAGGTTCAAGATCCCCGACTTGCTCAATGCCAATCCAATCAAACAAATAACGAAAGCTTGAATGGTAAGCAATCACTTTTTGCCCTTTCAACGGCGCCGCCATGGCTTGCCACTTCACCATAGTCTCACTCCAGCGCTTTGAAAAGCTAGCTAAATTGGCTTGGTATTGTGCGCGGTTATCACTATCTAATTGAATCAACTTGTCCGTCAATGCTCGAGCGATTTTTAATACCCTTTCTGGAGAAAAATGAATATGAGGGTTACCTTTGGCATGAACATCCCCTTGACTTAAATCCACACTCTCAAGTTTATCTAAGGTATCAATTTGATCCGCTGCAAAAAACAGACCTTGATCCCTTGAACGTACCTTGGCATTGGCCGATTTCATTTGCAGCATAGGCAACCAACCGATTTCAAGATCGGCGCCCGCACAAACCGCCAGATCCGCTTGGCGCATTTTAGCAATTAAGCTGGGCCTTGCTTGCACTTGATGAGGATCTTGCATCGCTGTCGTCGCAGTATACACCTTCGCCTTTGGCGCAAGCTCCTTGGCAAGTGATGCGTACTCTGGCTCACAGGCAAAAATATTTAATTGCGCATAACTCAGTGACGAGAACGCCATACTCAAGCCTAAAGCGGCTATTTTCATAAAATTAGAATTGATGCGCACCATGAGCTCCTAATGTCATAACATATTGAAGAGTAAAAACGTTATCATTTTCTATATCGCCAAAGTTAGTGCCTTTTTGCAAGGTATATTGCAGACGAACCGTAGAGAAATGACTGTGATGCCAAGACACACTGACATCGGTTTCTTTTAGCTTTTGTTTTTCAAAAGCCTCTTCATGAAGCTCCATGGTCTCCACTTCGCCATATCTCAGACCCACACTCCACTGCGGCGCTAACTGATACACGCCACTTAAATACCAACCTTGCTGATAATCCCTTGAACTAGGATAAGTATATACCCCTTCTTCGGGGGCAAAATCCGTTAAACGGATCCATTCACCACTCACCGCTAAATTCTGATATTTGTAATTCCCTTTAGGTGCCCATTTATACACAAAATCGGCAACGTACATATTTTGCCCCGTATAGGCAGCATCATGGCTATGCTCATCTTCACTATCGCTGTGATCATGGTCGTGATCATGCTCTTCTGCGGTTAAACGGCCATTTTTGTTATGCAAATAACTCAAGCCCGCTTGCCACGAACTTTCGATACCAATATCACCGCCCACTTTAGTGTAAACCGTGTACACACCTAGATTGTCATATTCACGCTCATTGTGATCATCTGCAGCGCGCATGCTATCACCTTGAAAAATCTCAGCCCCTAAGGTCCAATACACATCGGTAGGCGCAAGATAGGTTAAGCGTGCGCCATCATCATAATAATGGCTGCCTAGAAAAGCGCGGTAAACGGCGGGTCTATCCACAAAAGAGTCAGTATGCACATGCTGATTATTTAAATAACCAATATCGGATAAGAAGCGGCCCCCACGAATAGCAAAACCTGCAGGCATGGCTAAGGTTTGAATAAAGGCTTCTTCAAGACCAATTTCCGTTTCACCGTCATTGACTTCCAAGACAGTGGTGAGTTTGCCATAGAACATATCATCAATATTGGCACTGAGTGCCAACTCATTATGCCCCATTCCAAAACCTTCAGTGGCTTCTGACAATGGACGGTCAGTATTTTGGTAATAGCCATCCAATACTACACTAATGGCTGGGTTGGTGAGAGTCGGTGTTTCTGCCCATGTTGTTGCAGAAAATAAGCCGCAAAGCAGCCCAGTAAAGGTCATATGTTTATTGAACACTGTAAATTCCTCTTACATTATTATTTTAAATGCTATTTTGTCTCTTGCGCTCAACAAATGACTTCACTAAAAGATACATACAGTGAAAGCCAAAAAGCGCCAATAATAAAATAAGGCATACATAAAAGTGCTTAAAAATGGATGAAAAACATCACCTAAGCTAATAAAGGTGTTATGAGCGTCATAAAGCGGACCCAAAAAACCTCATCGGCCAACTAGGGGCAGATATGACTCGGGCTTTTAACTTGTACTCTTAACTTACACTCTTGAATAGTAAGAGTACAAAAATTACCCAATGACTTGCCGCTAATAAGCCAAGATCCGCATGCTCAGAACTATGCAATACCTTGATAGGTAAGAGGTGGGGCGCGGCTATTAAAATAGCGCGAAACAGGATGAGAATAGCTCTCACAAGAAAACGTGACTGCAATATAGCTCTGCTTAACTTGCAGTACAGTGATATCAACTTGTGGAAGATACTTATTATAATGATGTAAATGAAAACATAAGGTGCAATGTTTTTTTGCACCGTCATCAAGATGACTAACATGGTGGGCTTGAGCGGCAAATGACAAGCACATCAAGACTACACTCAGCCACAAGGCTAAGGCGCGTCTGCTGCGTTGACTCATCATTGGATTATTCCACTCATGTTGATCATGTTACTCATGTAAAAAGGAAGCTTCTTTCATAAAAGGTGGTGATTATATTGATTATCATGTTTTTCAATTGTTGTTTTTTCACCACTTAGCTTTAAATATCGATTAACATGATATTCACCGCTAAAATTCTAGCATTAGTGTAAGGATCCCTTAATCTATGTCAAGTTAAGTCTTTACTGAATCATGACATTAATTAACAAAAACCAACCAAAATGCAATAGCGGGAAACAAGGCCACTATAGTCTTTCGATAATGGTCACGTTGGCTAATCCGCCACCTTCGCACATGGTTTGCAATCCAAACCGCCCCCCGGTTCTTTCCAGCTCATGTAATAATGTCGTCATCAATTTGGTACCTGTGGCCCCCAGAGGATGCCCCAGCGCAATGGCGCCACCATTAACATTGGTTTTGCTATAATCAAAGCCCGTTTCTTGCAGCCAAGCCATAGCCACAGACGCAAAGGCTTCATTAATTTCCACTAAGTCAATATCATTTAAGGTCATGTTCGCTTTTTTTAACGCTCGCTTTGTGGCCTCAATGGGTGCGGTCAGCATCCAAATAGGATCGTCACCACACACACTCATGTGATGAATACGCGCACGAGGCGTCAAGTGATAACGCTCCAGCGCCACCTTTGACACAATTAACATGGCCGATGCGGCATCGCTAATTTGCGACGCCACGGCGGCAGTCAATTTGTCACAACCAAAGAGACTACCCAGCTGCGCCATTTTCTCAAGTGATGACTCCCGCGCAGTTTCATCCATCAATAAGCCTTCAAGAGGCACCACTTCCCTATCGAATCGGCCTTTGGCAATCGCGGTTAATGCTCTGCGGTGTGACTCAAGTGAATAACGCTCTAAATCCTCACGACTAAAACCCCATTTATCGGCAATCATTTGCGCCGCTTGGTATTGAGTTGGCATCACCTCGCCATAGCGGCTGACCCAGCCTGTCGATCCTGTAAAAGGATCGCTAAACCCCATAGATTCTGCCACTGTCATCGCCGAACCAATAGGAATGGGCGTCATGGTCTGCACGCCCCCCACCGCTATCACATCCATAGTGCCCGACATCACAGCTTGCGCGGCAAAATGCACAGCCTGTTGTGACGAGCCGCATTGCCTATCAATGGTGACACCTGGCACGCTTTGACTCAATCCTGCGCTCAACCAAGCTGTACGCGCAATATTGGCCGTTTGCGAGCCAATATTATCTAGGCAACCAAAAATCACATCATCATAGTCATCATCAGGAATGCCATTGCGATCAACCAAAGTTTTTAACACATGCGCCCCTAAATCGGCGGCATGCACGTGGGATAGGCTGCCTTTTCGCCTGCCAGTGGGGCTTCTTAATGCATCAACTATATAGGCTTGGGTCATGCTTTTCTTCCTTGTCTTATTCTTCGTTATAATGACTCATTGCTATGTTTGTATATAAAAGAGTACCATCCATTAACTCAGCCGGAATTCTCCCCACCATAGCATGGGCGCCAATCTGTGCGGCTACTAACAATTAATAATTGCCTGCCCATATAACTCTATGTCCATATAACTCTACATGTTACAGTTAGTTAAGACTTGGATGAAGATAAAATTGAGGATTATTTTTATAATATTCTTTTTCACGATCTTTAACTTGTTTATTGAAATAAAACTTTTCTTTCTTCATGATATAATTCCTGACATATTTAAAATCATAACTATTAGAATTATTTCTAATTTTATCCTCTATAGGACTTTCTGCTGTAACATTATTTTTTACCATATCTTTTTGGAAAAAAAACTTTTCTGGTGATGTTGTTGTACTGACACATTTATAAATTACAATCAGTTTATTTTTTTTGGTTTCTTTACCAAATATTCTAACTCCTTTCTGTAAAATATAAATAATTTGCTTTTCAAAAACAAAGACATTAGCAGATTCAACAGGTAAAACTGTATCATTAGATGCTTTATATTGGTTATAACATAAATCTAATGCAGACTGATATTCATCACTCCAAACATTGAAACTGATTAACAGTAATAAAATTGTAATAATTTTTTTCATTGTTATAGCCTTATACCAATAGGATTATCATCAAAAATCCCACAATTACTGACTCCATAACTACACCTTGCAACTCCGATATTTTTACCTTCCATTACCCCCAAATAAATATTGGTGCCTTTTGGTTGTGAATTAAGCCACCTTATATCATTAGAACTCTTATCATAATTTTGTGATCCATATATGTCTTAGTTAATCATTTTCTGGCGATTCGGCCTTCAGAAACGCAAGTACATCGTAATCGAATTGCTTGGGATTCTGTAAGAAAGAAAAGTGGCTGACATTCTTCTGAATCACCAGTCGAGCTCCTGGAATACTGTTGGCCAGAAACTCGGTATCTGATCGTTTTATCGCTTCGTCATGATCGCCGTCGACGATCCATACTGGTGTGTGAATTTTTGCCAATTCCTGTTTGGTAAAATCTGGGTGTGTTGCCCACATTGTGGTGACGTTTTTGGAGAATTTTACATAGCCGTTTGGCGTTGGAGACAGTGCCTGATATTCCTTCTTGGTTCTTGCAGAAAACGTTTGAAAAACAGGGCTTTTTGAGGTGTCTTTTACGCCGCTTGGGTTCGAATTGGCCGCGAACGCAAAGACGCGTGTCAGGCGCTTGGGGTATTGCATGGCCATATCGAGACCGACGATTGCGCCGTCACTCCAGCCGATAACTGCCGCTTTGAAAATTTTCAGATGATCCATCAGGCCGACAACATCGCTGCTTAACAGCTTGTAGGTCAGTTGTTGGCCATCATTTGAACTGCGTCCGTGGCCTCGTGTATCCATCACGATGACGCGGTATTTTTTATCCAGCACAGGCACAAGGTCGCCAAAATAGTTGGCATTGGCGAGCCCGCCGTGAAGCAGTATTACTGGTTTGCCCTTGCCAAATTCCGCATACCAGATTTCTGCGCCGTTCACTTTGGCATACCCGCTTGCAGTTGGGTTGGGTAATTTGGGTGTTGGCGGCAATGTTTGCCAGAGGGGCTTGGTGCCCGCCGTTACGCTTGCGCACAGAAGCACCAGGCTAAGAGCGAAAATACGGCTACAAGTAAAATTAAGCGCTTTCATTGTCCGATCCCTCATGACTCCAATTTGGTAGCTGCTCCGATATGGAAATTCGATTGTAATCCTCCGCAATTATAGATGCTACAGCGGCAATCGTAAGCCATAACGAAAGATCTTGGCTAACCTGTACAACGACAATTAAAAAAAATCAATCAAAATCAATCAAGACATCCATAACATAAAATCAATCAAGAAAATCAATCAAGACATCCATAATTATTTTATTACACAACACTCCGAAATCTACAGGTCAAAAATCGGCTCTGGGTTCTGTATCGCTCACCCAAAGATTAATTTAACATCAAAACTGTCGGTAACCATATAAAATAAATTGATTTATGCGAATGACATGCAAGATAAGTGACTGAACTAATTTTTAGAAAGTATTCAGTATAATAAAAGAGTCGTGAGGTTAATGGCTAAAACGAAATACTCAATCAAACCCCATTAAGCACTATCAAGCCAACGATGACAATTTCCTGCACCTTGTCGTCGCTTTCGCTCTAAATGCGCACAATAAGCATCCAGCTCTTGCAAGCGACCAACAGGTCCTTTAAATAAACGCGTAAATTCAGTGGTCAATTTAAGCCAGTTATCAGATGGAATATTCAATCGATTGAGAATAGGCATAGCCGCATCACTTATTGCTCCTCGTTTATCGTTAAGACTATTATTAAGAATTAGCCGTCCCGTTTCATCGACCAACTGCAAATAATCATCCAAATGAAATGCTAACCCTTTTGGCATATCAAGCTTTTCATTACCCACAAACGCTAATAAGTTGGCTGGTTGTTCCCCTTTTAACGCAGCCTTTATGCGCATTCGAATACTGGTAAAATCCGAATCTTCAGGCGTCTTCGTCATTTTGGCGCGAATTGGATTCAAATCCACATAAGCCATACAAGCCAATACCGCAGCCTCATCCAATAATGCTTGAGATTTAAATCGCCCTTCCCAAAAACGTCCACTACATTTGTCCTCACTGTTCGCTTTTCTTGCTATAGGTTCATTTAACGCCCTCAACTCTTTTGAAAACATTAGCAACTGATATCACTTAGCCAACATCGAGACTAATGGCCCAGATTAAATAAGTAGCGAGTAAGTCAAAAGGAGTTAATTTTAATAACCAAGGCCTATTCAGACCTTGGCTAGGTGTCTGTGACTTTCAAAAGTCAAAAACAAGCTTGACTCAACGTGAAGCGTCCATATATGTCTTAGTTAATCCTTTAGTTAATCCTTAATTAATCCCTATATAACTTTATTCCATAGCTGAATATATTTCTACTTGACCGTCAGTATAGTAATATACACCAAAAGATTTTCGTTCAAGACTATTGGAAAATACAAAAACAATATGGTTTTTTGTATATTTAGTCTTTACTGAAATACTCTGTAATTCACTATAACAAAAAGCCTCTAAATCTATGTGTTTGTATTTATCAATACCTTTCCCACTACAAATATTATCTATCGTTACATTAAGTTGATTAAATGATTTTATTGTTACTTTTCCATCATACTTACCTTCTATTGGGTAAAAGGCCTCTTCTGAGGAACAATGATTCTCTTTTAATGATGAAAGGTGTATTGCTTCTTCAGATAAGAAATCTTCATATATTCCATCTTTTATAAAAATCGTTATCAACTTTCGAGTACAAACTCCCTCTTCATATACAGGAGTGAAATTAACGATAATTCTAGAATACTCCTCTCTCATTTCTAATGAATTGATATACTCAAAAGTCACACCATTATCTAATCGAAAATAAGCCGTATCACTCGCTAACACACGATTAGGAAGCAATAACAAATAAACAATAATAAATTTTAAAAATTGATTAATCACTATAACTCCCAATGCTATTTCTTCACTGGATTTTTACAGCTTTCTGGCGCAAATAAGCCACAATAAGATGACGCAATAGCCAAAGCTCCTTCATCGGCACGAAAAAACAATACGCCTCTCTTTCTAGAATAAAACATATAATCGCTCGTGTATCCTGTAACTGTATTTTTAAGACGGACAGAATACCCTTCTAAATTCTGATCTAAAATAGAATATTCTTGCAATATAGGCAAAGATATAATGCTGTTTTTGCCCACCTCATAAACCAGCGGCTTATCTAAATCACCATTAACTAAATTATCAGTGACAAAAATATAATGTTCCCCATACTTAATACAATGCTTAGGGAAATCAGCAGGGCAGTTGTTTATTTTATACAACCCACCTCCGAATGACATCACACTATCTGCTAAGTTAATCATTACACTTGGACCTGACAATATACTATAACGTATCTCAATGGCTGATTTTCTCTTGAACACCCCCTCGTCGGACAGATAATAATCACCGTCAGAATTTGGTGTAATTTGTGCAAAAGCAGGTTGCACAAATTGCAGCCCTTCAAACAAACAAACACTCAACAATACAATGTATTTCAACGTTTTCATTTTCTGCCACTACCTTGTTGGAGACAACCATATATTATCATAATCCCCCCTTGCAGTGTTATTAATACCTTTCATTATGTCATCCACAAAGTTCACCGTTTGATTACCCGCATCTTCAAAACCTAATACAGCATGGGTAGCTTCATGAGCTAAAATTCGAGTATTACTCACTGAAATAGGAGCAGACGGAGCATTCATATCAAACATACTCATCTCCGATGCTAAATCCACTGCCATGAGGTTAGTATTAAGGTAAGCCGCATTATCACCTATATCGTTTAACAATACCTCTAAAGGACTCTCTGCAGACAGTTGACTCTCTATTAATTGCCCTCCTTCTTGGGCAAAAATATCGGTAAAGCTTGATTCGACTTGTGCTAGTTCTTCAGCAGAAACAATACCTCCTGCTCCCCATTTTGATACTTGGACCTTACCATCGAATAAACTTGATGACTCACCTCTTATTGCTGAGTATTTTAATACCTTCGAGTCTTTTTGCGCTGCAGTTGCATGAGCCTCTCCACCTCCACTCCCAAACTCCCCTTTCATCGCCGAAGTCACAATAGAGATAAACGCAGCCGTTGCCGCACCATTGGCAAATTTCCCTCCATTTATGGCAGAAACCGTACCGCCAACCACAGCTGCAGAAATCGCTTTCATATAAGGATCGTCAACCCCGACTCCGCCACCAAAGGCCGCCCCAATCCCTGCTGCAATAAAGCCGTTACCAAACTTACCTCCTTGTAACTCGGCCGAAATGCCGCCCACCATTGCCTTAACAAAAGTACTCACATAAATATTACCTATTTGCCCTGCACCATAAGTTGCCGCACTGGTTGCAGCACTGATGGCTGCTGAACGATACGCAGCATTCATACTGCCCGTTTGGGCATAGGTTAAATTTTTACTAAACCATGCATTAAAGCCTATTGAGCAAGGACCACAATAATAAGTTGTCACTATCGTTCCTATTATTTGCACTGCCATAGCTAGATCAGGTTTATCGGCCATATAATCCATCGTTGGATGGGGTAGTTTCGTACTTATCCAAGAAATTGCCAATGCTTCAATAAAATACCCACTGGGATCGGTGGCATTGAGCGGGTTATTCAGCACATAACTATAGGCATTATAATTTTGCAGATTTATTAGTGGTGAGATGGCTGCACCACTGCACGACTTAACAATTTAACAATGCCTGTCCATATAATTTGTCCATAATTTGTCATGCCTGTCCATATAACTTCATTGTAATAACGTCCTCCATCACCAAGATCTGTATACTCTACTTCATGAAGCCTCCATTCTTGTTCATATTGATATACATCATGATTTTCAAATAAAACTAAATTCGGTATTTTAGATACAAAAACACTTAAAACATTTAAACCTGCCTTGCTCATTTGAGAAGCAATTGCTCCCTTCCCAGCTCCTAAAACTAAATTTGCTTCTTCATACTCTATATTGACTTCATATATTTTTTTCAGTTTAAATTTACCTGTTTTACGCCATTCAGTACTCTTTTTTCGCACACTTTCCCCAGCCTGATTCAACAAATACTGCATGGCAGCCATTCTCGCACCATTGGCCCTATTGTCTGTTATAAAGAGTACCTCCACTTAGAGCGGAGGCGGTACCGCCAATGGCAGCTGAAATAATAGTGCCACCGACGATTTCATGGGTTTTTAAATTAGCACCACCAGGTAAAAAGGCCCCGCCCGCCCCTTTGGTGACACCTGCACTCTTTTTATATAAGAAGTAAACCCATGGCCCCTATTGTCTGTATATAAAGAGTACCACCCATCAGTTCCGCTGAAATCCCCCCACCATAGCATGAGCACCGATTTGCGCCACCACTTCCACCAAATTCAATAAACCCATCTTTAGCCCAAATTCCGGCATCGACAACACTTTGATTAATCGTACCCACAGTATCAAAATAATTACCCACACCTTGTAATGCGTAACCCGCGGCGGCACTGATCACCCCCACCTTTAAGCCTGAAGATAAACTGCCTGTGGCCACAAAATTTGCATGACCATTATACAAAGCAGCACACCAGACTTGGCAAAATGGTACAAAATTCAATGCAGTGCTAATAACCGTATTAAGATACGGGATACTGTTCATAAATTCATGCACCGCCCACATACCTGTGATTTTCATCACGCCTTTGAGCAACTTCTTAAAAAAGTACCCACTAGGATCGGTGGCATTGAGCGGGTTATTCAATACGTATGAATAAGCATTATAATTTTGCAGATTTATTAGTGGTGAGATGGCTGCACCACAAGCGCGACTTAACTTTTACAATACCTGTCCATATAACGCATAGTGATATAACGTTAACTTGTAATTCATCTATGACTTACGGCTATACATGAATAAAGAAAAACTGATAATAAAAGCCATAAATAAAGTAAAAAATAGCACGCCTCCTTTATTATTTACTTTCTCGATACTCTCTTCTACAGTACGAATTTCCAAACCATCTATACTAAAACCTAAATAGTGGTTCTTATAATATGCTATCTTCACTGGATTATTATTAAATTTATTAATAAAAGTCTTATTACAAGGGAAGTTTAACGGCAGAGAAATATAATCATCTACTACCTTATGGTCAGAATAAATCACTCTGAATTTAACTCCTTTTATTGAACGAGACTCAACACATTGAGCTCCAACAGCGATTCCCTTTTTAATGGAGATTTCTGTCTCATCAATTTCTTGAGACTTTAAGAATAAAGCCAAAAACCCCCAACAGAACCAAACTAACGCAATAAATAAAAATATCAGATTATTATTCCTCATTGACTTTCAACCGCCTTATTTAACTGCTGTACTGTATTAACTGTAGAAAAGATATCAAGTGAAGTAATTCCAAGTGTTCCTGCAGTATAAGGCTGAATAGATTGCATCAACAAGCCCTTATATGCAGCGTTGATCGACATAGTCGCAGTAACAAAATCCGTCCCCAAAGCTATATTAGCCGCTTGTAAATCAGTTGCCCCTAAATCGGAAGCAAGTGTTATAAGAGGATCATTACCTGTAGCAGCTTTTGTTAGTTGTCTCATAGCATCAGCACTAAGAACAACTGTAAGCCCGCATGTCGCCCCACTACTTACACATCCAATTCCAGCTATTGTTGCACCAGTACCAGATAGAGCTCCATTGATTAAAGCTGCTGTCTGCTCTTCATTTAATAAATGCCTCTTTTCTAATCCAGAAATACCATGACACCTTCCTTTACATGCAAGCTGCCGCTTCACACTTTCCCCAGCCTGATTCATCAAATACTGCATGGCAGCCATTTGAGCCCCGTTAGCAAACTTACCGCCACTGAGCGCGGAGGCGGTACCGCCAATGGCAGCTGAAATGATGGTACCACGGACAATTTCACGATTTTTTAAGTTAGCACCACCGGGTAAAAATGCACCGCCCGCGCCTTTGGTGACCCCTGCTGAGATGAAACCATGGCCAAACTTACCGCCTTGTAACTCAGCACTGATCCCGCCGACCATAGCATGGGCGCCAATTTGCGCCACCACTTGCCCTGAGGTTAACATGTTACCACCAAAACTGACCATAGAATCGATCATCGCTTGTTCAGCGGCAGCATTTCCAGCATCAACAATATCAGCAATATTCAAATCCGATGCAGTGCCAAATTGCTCACCAATCCCTTGCAAGGCATAGCCTGCTGCGGCACTGATCGCCCCCACTTTAAATCCCGCTGTTAAGCTGCCTGTGGCCACAAAGGTACTCATGCCATTATGAAGGGCCGCGCACCACACCTGACAGCCAGGCACAAAATTTAATACTGTGCTGACCACCATATTAAGATACGGGATACTGTTCATAAATTCATGCACCGCCCACATACCTGTGATTTTCATCACGCCTTTGAGCAACTTCTTAAAAAAGTAACCACTAGGATCGGTGGCATTGAGCGGATTATTCAGTACATAGCTATAAGCATTGTAGTTTTGCAGATTTTATTAGTGGTGAGATGGCTGCACCACTGCACGACTTAACAATTTAACAATGCCAATGCCTGTCCACGTAACACCATAACGATACTTTCTAAGCAAATAATCTTGGGTTTCTTAATTAATCCTATTAATCATCCTGAGTTAATCTCAACAAAGCCCCTATCTATAGGGGCTTATGGATTAGCGAGGAGGATTTAATTGTGGGTGTCTTGGTTAATATTGTGTATATAAAGAGTGCCACCCATTAACTCGGCCGAAATTCTCCCCACCAATAGCATGGGCGCCAATTTGTGCGGCTACTAACAATTAACAATGCCTGTCCATATAACGACCATCATCCTTATTTTCATATTATTTTTTTGGTTGTTTTTCAAACAAAACTACCTCCCATTTGGTAAAAACCAAAGTATATATTTTTTAACATATATAAATAATATAGCCAAAGTAAATATTACACTCACAAGAGACAACTGAACAAAAAACAAATTCACGAATAAAAGCACAACCAGTGAAATTACTTTCATCTTAAAACCACTTGTTTTTTCTTCACCCAAAAGAATATAAAAAACAACAAACAGTGACATTAACATCATGAATTTATTAGATAAAGATATACCACCCCTATCGATAGCCTTCGCCTTTATGTCATTAATCATAATATCACGATTAATCTTTTCAGCTTTCTTTATTTTCACCATATTTTCAGGAGTAATATATTCCCGACCTTGAGAATCCTTATCTATAAATTCAGAAGTGGCAATGTGATTTTCTTTATTTTGTCTATCTATTTCTTCACCATAATTCGGCTCGCACTGATTAAATTTACATATTAAATACTCAATGCGTCCACTATTCACTGCTGAAAGAAAAAAGCAAATAACGATTACTGAATAAAATAAAATATTTAATTTTGAAAGCTTGGACATGTCCAACCGCCTACACACCAGTTTGTTTTGTTTCATGTAAAGATACATTTTCAACATCTGTCCACATAGTACTATGCGTCATAACTTCACTCCAGTAATAACGTCCTCCATCACCAAGATCTGTATACTCTACTTCATGAAGCCTCCATTCTTGTTCATATTGATATACATCATGATTTTCAAATAAAACTAAATTCGGTATTTTAGATACAAAAACACTTAAAACATTTAAACCTGCCTTGCTCATTTGAGAAGCAATTGCTCCCTTCCCAGCTCCTAAAACTAAATTTGCTTCTTCATACTCTATATTGACTTCATATATTTTTTTCAGTTTAAATTTACCTGTTTTACGCCATTCAGTACTCTTTTTTCGCACACTTTCCCCAGCCTGATTCAACAAATACTGCATCGCAGCCATTCTTGCACCATTGGCCCTATTGTCTGTTATAAAGAGTACCTCCACTTAGAGCGGAGGCGGTACCGCCAATGGCAGCTGAAATAATAGTGCCACCGACGATTTCATGGGTTTTTAAATTAGCACCACCAGGTAAAAAGGCCCCGCCCGCCCCTTTGGTGACCCCTGCACTCTTTTTATATAAGAAGTAAACCCATGGCCCCTATTGTCTGTATATAAAGAGTACCACCCATCAGTTCCGCTGAAATCCCCCCACCATAGCATGAGCACCGATTTGCGCCACCACTTCCACCAAATTCAATAAACCCATCTTTAGCCCAAATTCCGGCATCGACAACACTTTGATTAATCGTACCCACAGTATCAAAATAATTACCCACACCTTGTAATGCGTAACCCGCGGCGGCACTGATCACCCCCACCTTTAAGCCTGAAGATAAACTGCCTGTGGCCACAAAATTTGCATGACCATTATACAAAGCAGCACACCAGACTTGGCAAAATGGTACAAAATTTAATGCTGTGCTGACCACCATATTAAGATACGGGATACTGTTCATAAATTCATGCACCGCCCACATACCTGTGACTTTCATCACGCCTTTGAGTAACTTCTTAAAAAAGTACCCACTGGGATCGGTGGCATTAAGCGGATTATTCAGTACATAGCTATAAGCATTGTAGTTTTGCAGATTTTATTAGTGGTGAGATGACTGCACCACAGGACGACTTAACTCTTTAACAATGCCTGTCCACGTCACATATTTTTTTTCCAAAGCCATACGCTTTTTCTGACCAAAAAACACGGGTATCATCAAAGTAGCTAAAACCTAATAATCCATATGCCTGTGAATAAATAAATTTCATTTCAATATAATTATATGGAATAGGAAATAAATTAATTGGTCCTGAAATAATATATAAATCTGTGTATGTTTGCCCTAATAATTCAAAAGAAACATTTTTACCTGAAACTGAAAATGTTAAATTATCAACTGTCCATGATGTTGAACTTTCATTTAAATTTTTTGGCACATAAAAAGCTATTCCAAAAGAATCAAAACAAAAGTATTTTGACTCAGTACCACAAAACTTCGTCAAAGCTCTTCGATCACCGCCAAAAGTCACAAAACCTTCAGTTGGAGTCGTTTGATCTATCAAATAAGTTTCTTTGGTAAATGAACCTCTATATAAAAATTTTCGACTATCCGCAAATACATTAAAGCTACTGCATATTGTCAATAAAAATATAATGAAAAAAGATTCTCTATTACTTATAGTCATTAATTATTTCCCCCTTTATACATTTCCAATATTCTCTTGCCATAATCATCAGCGCCATATTCACTTCTACTGTCATCAAAATGCCCAAGTTCATGTCCATAAGTGACAATTGCTTCCTCTAATGTTGCGGCACCTAAAGCTGAAATTTCAATCTTAGCTTTCAAAGGGCCCCAACCTCTTGTCGGTACGGGAATATGCATGCCGTGTGCTGCTTCTCCCTCATGAAAAAGCTCTTCAACATAATCAACTGAAAGTACTTCATATAATTTATCTGTGGGCGGCTTAACTTTTCCACTTTCTATTAATTCATCAACTATCTCAACAGCATCAGATATATTTTTCTTGAAGAGCTGCTTCGCACTCTCCCCAGTCTGATTCAACAAATACTGCATGGCCGCCATTTGAGCACCATTGGCCCTATTGTCTGTTATAAAGAGTACCTCCACTGAGAGCGGAGGCGGTACCGCCAATAGCGGCTGAAATGATGGTGCCACCGACAATTTCACGGGTTTTTAAGTTTGCACCACCGGGTAGAAAGGCGCCACCAGCACCTTTGGTAACCCCTGCACTCTTTTTATATAAGAAGTAAAGCCATGACCCCTATTGTCTGTATATAAAGAGTACCGCCCATTAATGATGGCTGTCCATATAACTTCTAAAACAAGCTTGACTCAACGGGAGCGTCCATATGTCTTAATTAATTTGTTAACAATGCCTGTCCATATAACTCTACTAAAAGTCAACTAGTATTTTGTTGCTAAACATACACTTTTCCATAGTAAAGTAATTCTTACACAACAATGCTGTAACATATAATTTTTTATGTGGTGGAGAATATATAATATCAACAAGATCTTTATCTATAATTTTTCCAGATATTCCATAACGATCTACGACAATTTTATTACTTAGGCTACATCCTGAATTTAACGTTGTTGATTGCCTAAAAATTTTCCCTTTCATATCTTCAATCAAAAAACTGATCCCTGAATGAGGTTCAACGCACATAATATAATCTAAATTGATTTTAGATTTTGAGTAATTATAAATTGACACACCTAACTTATCTTTATTTTCTAATTGTTCTAATTTAAATTCAATTTTTGATACTGCTTGTAATGGTACAAACAACAAAAATAGTATAAAAAAATAATATTTCTTCATAAACAGCCCCTACATAAGGCAAAGTGAATATTACTCACTTATTTAATTGATCATTATAATATTCAATAAAATTCAAATTTTCTTGAATGCCCCTTGTAAAACCTGTTAAATCAACATTATTGATTTCCCATTGATGAGCTTCAATTTGATTTTGGTAGTATAAACTGGTGCCAGGATAACCTAATTTCCCTTCTTGATATTGAATAGTATGTATATTTTCATGTCCAACTGTTGAGATCAATGCTTCTATTGATTTAAAAGCATCAGCACCAATCCTTACTTTACCCGTTTGAGAAGTATCCCCATAGAATGTTTTATTTACATACTTGAACTCATGTTCAATCATATGCTCTTCTGTTATTCCTAAATATTTTCCAGCCTCATAAACCGCACCTTGTCTATTTTTTTGTAAAAGTTTCACCATAATTCTTTTTCTTTGTGCGTTCCTCTTCGCACTCTCCCCAGTCTGATTCAACAAATACTGCATAGCTGCCATTCTCGCACCGTTAACAAACTTCCCTCCACTGAGCGCGGAGGCGGTACCGCCAATGGCGGCTGAAATGATGGTGCCACGGACAATTTCACGGGTTTTTAAGTTGGCACCGCCGGGTAAAAAGGCACCGCCCGCGCCTTTGGTGACCCCTGCTGAGATGAAGCCGTGACCAAACTTACCTCCCATGAGCTCTGCAGAAATGCCGCCGACCATAGCATGAGCGCCGATTTGCGCCACCACTTGCCCTGAGGTTAACAAGTTACCACCAAAACTGACCATAGAATCGATCATCGCCTGTTCAGCGGCTGCATTTCCTGCATCGGCAATGGCAGCAATATTCAAATCCGATGCCGTGCTAAATTGCTCACCAATCCCTTGCAAGGCATAGCCTGCGGCGGCACTGATCACCCCTACCTTAATACCTGCCGTTAAGCTGCCTGTAGCCACAAAGGTACTCATACCATTATGTAAGGCAGCGCACCACACCTGACAACCCGGCACAAAATTTAATACTGTGCTGACCACCATATTAAGATACGGGATACTGTTCATAAATTCATGCACCGCCCACATGCCTGTGATTTTCATCACGCCTTTGAGCAACTTCTTAAAAAAGTACCCACTAGGATCGGTGGCATTGAGCGGGTTATTGAGTACATAACTATAAGCATTGTAGTTTTGCAGATTTTATTAGTGGTGAGATGGCTGCACCACAAACGCGACTTAACTTTTACAATACCTGTCCATATAGCTCTTTTTTGGTCGAGACTTGCGCGTACCTATACCGCTGTATAGGTGAAACCTATGCGAGTCACCTCGGCAGAGCCGGGGGTTTACCGTTTATTTAATTAATCTTTCTTAATTAATCTTTATGATTTTTCTTAAGTTGAAAAGATTGTCTGCTTTTCAACTTTTTGCTTGAGAATAAAAGTTGTACTTTCTATACCTCTACCAACATCATAATAAATAGTTAAAGACAACTCTCCGTCAGTGTTTACAATTGACTTCAAGTCATCTTCGCCCTCTTCAAAAAGCTTCAAACCTTTATCAAATTCAAACAATTCATGCTCTGGAATACGAGTATCCAAAACCAATTCGCGATTAAAGCTTTGATTCTTTTCCCAACCATCGCCAACGACCACGGCGCGCTTAATATTTATAGATTTTCCAGCTTTATCAGAATATAAACCTAGCCAGACCACATAGCTGGTGTGGGTCACCTTATTTATATCAACGACAAGTAAAACATCATCCACTTTGAAATTATTTAGAGCACTGGCTCTAAAGTCAAAGTTCTTATAAAACTCTGCTGACTGCTCATGTTCGTACTTAATAATTTTTGCTGTCTTACAAGCTGACAACCCAAAAACAGTCAGTACAAACAAAACTAATCCAAATACTATTTTTACACGGATATACACTAATTTGCTCCTCTTACGTTACCACCCACCCCATATGGAGCAACATCTAAAACCATGTGCCCAAAACCTTTGCCTGCATATACACCCCATCCACCTACGTCATACCACTTATCAGGGACAGGTGCAGGATTAACATAATTATACGTACCAACATATTTGGGATCAGTCACTAGGCTTAGCGTATCACCGTTGAAAACTGCTTCACGACCATCAGGGTGAATAAACTTCAATTCCGGTTTACCTACACCGTTATCGTGAAAAATAGATTGATCCGTGGACAGCAAAGTCCACTCTGAGCCTTGACCTGTCGCTTGTTCATAATTGGGTAAGTTACCGTTACGTGCATCGCGTCCTTCAAAATGCCAGCTAGTTGCCTTTTTCCACAATCCTTTAAAGAATCCATCTCCCTTTCGCACACTTTCCCCAGTCTGATTCAACAAATACTGCATGGCAGCCATTCTTGCACCATTGGAAAACTTCCCTCCACTGAGCGCGGAGGCGGTACCGCCAATGGCGGCTGAAATGATAGTGCCACGGACAATTTCACGGGTTTTTAAGTTGGCACCGCCGGGTAAAAAGGCACCGCCCGCGCCTTTGGTGACCCCTGCTGAGATGAAACCATGGCCAAACTTACCTCCCATGAGCTCGGCAGAAATGCCGCCGACCATAGCATGAGCGCCGATTTGCGCCACCACTTGCCCTGAGGTTAACATGTTACCACCAAAACTGACCATAGAATCGATCATCGCTTGTTCAGCGGCAGCATTTCCAGCATCAACAATATCAGCAATATTCAAATCCGATGCAGTGCCAAATTGCTCACCAATCCCTTGCAAGGCATAGCCTGCGGCGGCACTGATCGCCCCCACTTTAAATCCCGCTGTTAAGCTGCCTGTGGCCACAAAGGTACTCATGCCATTATGAAGGGCCGCGCACCACACCTGACAGCCAGGCACAAAATTTAATACTGTGCTGACCACCATATTAAGATACGGGATACTGTTCATAAATTCATGCACCGCCCACATACCTGTGATTTTCATCACGCCTTTGAGCAACTTCTTAAAAAAGTACCCACTAGGATCGGTGGCATTGAGCGGGTTATTGAGTACATAACTATAAGCATTATAGTTTTGCAAATTACCGGGAGACTGCACCACAGGATCGGCTTGCAGCATACGCCCGAGCGCGGCGTCATACATGCGGCCATTCATGTGAATGATGCGCTTGTCGCCATCGATATCCACGGGCTCGTGGCCAGTATAGCCCCGCGTATTGGCGGATATTTCTGCCAGTAATAGGGAGGATAATGCGCTGCGCTCATAATGGGCGATGCGCTCACTCTCAGTAGGGACAATTTCAGTTTGCTGACCAAAGACGTCATAACTGAAGCGCTTGACTAACTCGCCGCTGTCATTGGTGATGGCAATGATGGATCCTAGATGATCTTTATACAACCAGCGCAGCATTGCATTGCCATTGCTGTAATAGGTTTGCATGGCATCGCCTAAGTAGCGCTTAATGTAAGTTTGCGGTTCGCTAGCACTTATATTACTTGCATTCATGCTGCTGGCATTGGGATCAGCGGCTTTAATGGTGAGCTCTAAGTTACCCACATAAAAAATAGTGCCTGTACTGTCGACCCGCTTAAAACGCTTATTGTTAGCATCATAGCTAAAATAAGTGTTCTTATCGCCCACACGAATGTGGGTGGCTTTATTACGACCACTGTAAGTGAATTCACGCCATGCACTGCCGTCTTTTTTACCCCAGATTTGATTACCGTTAGCATCGTAACCAAAGGTTTCCGTAGCCTCACCTGCTTTTGAGCGACTAAACACGGCATGCAAGGGATGATTACTGTTAGGACTGTTATAACCTAACTCCCAGCCGTCTTTTTCGATCAAATTGCCATTGTTATTATAGCGATACTGCTCCACACCATTGACATGGGTAATGCGGTTAAGCTCATCGTACTGAAAATCTTGCTTACTCGATGCCGCCAGCAGCCTTGAGGTTAAATTATTAAGACTGTCAAAGCTGTAGCTGTCAGTTTGAATATGATTACCACTGCTAATGCCATTTAAACGCTTGGCATCATCATAGCTTAATGTCATGGTTCGATGACCTTTAAGGTATTCGGTCAATGAACCCTTTTCATTAATATTGACAATTTCATGATAGATGCGCCCTGCACTACCCTCACGGGCTTCTTGCTGCTTTAACACTTGGTTGTGTTGATAAATTTTACGCAAACCACGAGCTTCAACAAAGCTGCCATCATTTTTACGGCGATAATCATCAAATTGTTGGAATACTCGGCCAAATTCATCGAACTGGGTATGTTGAATGACACAGCGACTGGCAATGGGATCAAAAAGGGCATCGCCTGTGATACGCAGATCATTGCTTGCGGTATTAAAACTGACATTAGCGGCGCAATCATTGGTGCCATCTAAGTTAGTCAAACTGGCGACACTGCGGCCTAAATGATCATAATAAAAATGCCGTTGCCAACTGCCGGTGCGCTCACTGAGTAACCTGTGTTTATTGTTGCCTGTACCATAGATCCAAAACATCTGCTCTGAGGCCACATTCCGAGTACCTGTGATTTTTTGCTCCACTTTACGGCCAAGATTATCGTAATAAATGTCGGTCACGACGCCGCGAGCATCGGTTTGCTGTGTTAGCTGACCTAAGGCGTTGTACTCATAAGTCCAATGACCCCTATTTTCATCTTGCATCGACACCTTGCGGCCTAAGTTATCGTAGGTAATACGGCTTAAAATAATGTCATCGACATCGGAATGCACGGTTTCCAGGGCGCCAAAGACATCATAGGTATAAGTTAGAGTATTACCTTGCTCGTCGGTCACTTGATACTCTTCACCAAGGGCATTATAAGTGGTAGTTTTGGTTTGCACGCCCCCTGGAATGTCACCGGATAAGGTATTGGTTTGCACGCGGCCATAGGTACTTTGGCTAGTGGTGATGCCCGTATTATCATCCACGCTAGAGACCACTCTATCCAGTGCATCATAAGTACTAGTAACCGCCTCTAAGCCGGGTTCAGTAACCGAGATTACTCGACCATATTTATCATGGGTTTGCTCTTTGCTGTGCCAGCTACCTAGTACATTGAGGCTAGATTCTTTATAGCCTCTGCCTGTTTGATCCATATATTGCTTTTTAAGCACAGTACCATTAATAGCGGTTTCCACCATGCTATAGCAATAACCCACGGCTTCATCACAGGCTTTATTGAGCTTAGTTTGCTGAGCGCCAGACGGACTGTAACTGGCGACCTCGGCACCAAAAGCATCGAAAACCGCAAGTGATTCTACACCATCGACATTACTTGCCTTTGTTGCTTGCCCAAGTGCATTTCGTGTAAGTACTTTAAACTCAAGAATGCCATTTTGATGGGTTTCAGTAATATAACGACCCTCATTATCGAATGTTGTGCTGCTGGTACGAGACAGCGCCTTTTCACACATGGCATCGTTATGCACCGTTTTTTGAGTGGCATTACCATAAGCATCGTAAAGGTAATCTGTGATGAGTTTAGTGCTGCAGTTACCCTCGGGCTCAATCACTTCTCGCTTAAGCATGCCGTTATCATCATACTCAAAGCGACTGGTGCGAAGGGCGCTTTTATCACCTCGGCTATGGGTGACGTTCGCCACACTTAAACGACCAAAACGCTGTTCAAAATCACTGCTGCCATAAATATTGCTGTTTTCAAGACGTGACAAACTGTTTGACTTAAGCGTGTCATTAATGGCGGTATGACGACTGCCTATGTCACCTGCATGGCTTAAGTTTTCATCCATTTCGACAAATAAATCTGCATCACTGGCTTCATAGTGTCCTGTTTTACTGCTGAGCACATTGGCATACTCATCTTGTATTGTGAGCATTTGCTGGCAATTATAACTACTCACATTCACACTCAAGCCCGTTATGGTATCCACATTGGCTTGGCAGTCTCGGCTTTCTTGCTGGTATACCTGATATTGAGTATAACCTTGCTCTAAAGCTTGGGTTTGACTGACATAGCGATTCTCCGCCATTGAGATCACAGTACCCGCCGATTTTTTAGTGGTTTTTAACGGCATGCCCATAAAGGGGAAAACTTGAGCATATTGCGTTTCAGTGGTAAAGCTGATGCCGTCTTTTTCCATTTCAGTTTCAATGGATGCAAAGCCTAGATTACCGCGGCCAAATTGGGCGCGTGCGCCATGATAGCTGTAATCAACCTTTACCGTACCATTGTCAGTTTGAGTGGGTGCATCTGTGGTGACGGATTTCACTAACGTCCCAGCCCCTGCAATATTCATCACTCTAAAGGCGTCATCTTGGGTTGACATTCCCTCGGGTAAACCACTGGCTTTAGAATAAAGTGCAGGCTCTGCCATAGAAGCATATTCGATATGCGTCTCTATGCCCGTCCCTGTTACCACAGATGACAAAAGACCCGAATGCTTGACGCGGCTACCACCGTGGTAGAGTTTTAAGGATTGGTTCGCCTGCCCCTTATTCTTGCTGTGCATATACAGAAAATCCAGCAAACCATCGTTGTCGGCATCGGTAAAGAAACCGTACTCCACTTTGCCCGATGTCTCCTCAGGTGGCGAGAAGGTCCAATCACTGAGAGGCTGTGCAATACGCTTAAAGCCTCCACTAACAAGGCGTAATGTCAGCATCTCTAAAATCGACTCATTATGACTCCACTCATAGCGATACCATTTTTTGTCAGATTCATCATGAAATATCAGCTCTATTTGCCCATCACCGTCAATATCAACCACCATAGGCGCAATGGATGAGGATAAATTGGCATTATTTTCAAAGTCATCGCCTTTAACAAACTCTTTTCCAGTATTTAAGTGGTATTGCCAACGCTTAGTGTCTTTGTTGTACACCACAATGTCGGTCAAACCATCGCCATTAACATCCATTGGAAGAGCATGCTTACCTTTGATACTAATCTTGTCATAGGCTTTGGCGGTGTAATGTTGGTAGCCACAATCCAGCTCCTCACTACCATAACGCCCTGAATACCTTTTACAAACTGGATCTGTCGATACCATGATGTCAGTATTGGTGGTAAAGAAATACAAGTTCTTGTTTTCTTTGCCCCACACCAAAATATCCGCCAAACCGTCTTGGTTCACATCACTGCTTTGCCAGCCCGACTCGATATGCGGCGAAAAACCAGACTGATTTTCAAGGGCAATCCCCATAGGGGCTAAATAAGCCTGCTGCGCCTTGTCCCATACTCGCACAAATATTTCTGCGCCAGTTATGTCGTCTTTATCATTAGTTTCGATAAGATCGTTATAGCCGTCCCCATTAAAGTCCATGGGTTTAATGTTGACGCCCATGCTCGTATCCCCTTGCAATGGAGGCAAAGACTGGGCTGCGAGCGTGCCATTGGCTAAGGTATTAAACTGGCGCCAAATGCCATCGGGTTTATCGTTATCGGTATTGACTAAAAAGTTTATCAGGCCGTCGCCATCAGGATCTGTGGGCACCAAGCGGGCACTGGTTTTTACATCATCATAAATGTCAAATGTGCGGCACGAGATCTCAGGATCCTCTGTGCTGCCCAAACACAGTTTGGCCTGAGTGGATGTTACGTGAGTTAAAGTGACAAGCTCAGTGATCCCATCGTTGTTCGCATCCAGCACTAACGCTAAGCGTAAATGATCCCCCTCAGATGTAGGTACAGCATTTCGCCAAGATGTGTCAAATTCGTCTTGGGTAAACACATCACGGTAATTAAATTCCACCGGCTGCTTACAAACATTCGCTAGACCGCATTCTGTGATACTGGTTAATTGTCTTTGACCGATATCATTGTTATTAAAGCTCAATTGATAACTTCGAATAAGGGTATTCTCATGAGAGTACACCTTCACTTTGGATAACTGCGCTTTTTGTTCTAAGCGCTCTCCTTTAATGTAGGCACTGCTTCTGATTGCGCCCCATTCGGTGTAATCGAGCTCAACACGATTGCCGCTGTAGCTTATTTGAGAGAGCACCTTTTCATTTTTCCCTTGCTCGTCATAGGTATAATCAATTTGATTACTGCTTTGACGTAAATTATCTTGGGAATAGGCAATCAACCAAGAGTGGGTCAAAATTTGATTGTTTTTTGCCGCTAAGGTTAGTGCCACTTTACTGTTTGAACTGGCACCGTATACAGACAAGCTATTATCTTTTGCTTCCACCTCAAAGGAATCATCACTTTGGTAAGTGATCACTCTCTGACTGTCTATCTCTGTCACATAAGTGGAACCCGGCTGGCCTTGCTCACCAGATTTAAGTAATAAACGTTGACCGTCGAGACAAAAATTGTCTTGCTCATCAAACTCAACGGGCCTGACAACGCCATCAAGCAAGCGGGTACTACCACAACGGCTGATCGCCGACACACCTTGTAGATCCCAGCCCATGCCCGCAATGCCTTCACGGCCTTGACTGTTATAGGCTAAACCTAATGACGGTTTCACTCCGGCTATACCCGTTGGCAAACTCAAAGGCAGACTATAAGTGGCAGCACCTGACTCGTTGACTCTAAACGCCCCTGAGGTTAAACCCAATTCTGCCGACCTATTAATTTCATCTTGCGTCGGCACTAAAAACTCCGCCACAGACTCAGGGGCGGCCAAGGGCTGAATAGACGCTTCGACAATGCTATCGCCCACTTCAACAGCCACTTCATTTGACCATTGGCTACAAATTTGCGCGTGCATACAAGCTTGTACTTGATATTCATAGCGCCCGGATGCTTTGACTAAACCCAATTGCGTATTGGCATGATTATTTGAGACTAAGGTGGCTGGTTGACCATTAACGCTTTGCGTGATGCGGTAAAAAATCGTTTCACCGGCTCTTGTCGGTGCAATCGCTTGCCAGTCTAAGGTAAAGTCGCCTAGTGTAGGCTCAGATGCACTCAGTAGCGGCCTGCCTAATAATAGATCTTCAGGATCGAGTGGATTAAAGCCTAATTCAATTTCCACACTATCAATAATGCCATCGCCGTCGGAATCACTGTTTTGATTGCAGTTACATTGATCGTAAAATACGCTTGTGACTAGTGAAACCACATTTTCACTGTAAGCTACATACTCATGACTTTGCACTAATGCATAGGCCACTTCACTGCGGGGCACACCGGTTAATAATAAATCCGTCCACTGACTGCGGCTCAAATCGCCCGCTTGGTCTTTATCCGGTTCTGATGGAAATAAAAAGGCAAATAGACTGTCCACAAATTCCGCTGGCGTTTGCGATAGTGCAAAACGCTCAATGCCTTTATTTGAGGTTAAAAATGCGGCGGTTATTTCGTTGGTATCGATACCTGAATCATAAGCATAAGCAAAAAAAGTCAGCTCGGCGCGAGTGGGCGCACGGCCTAATAGTCCATAGAAAAGACCTGCAAAGCTTCGCAGCGGCACGTTAGCATCTTGTGGTATTTGCCAATCGGGTACATTTGATAGATTCATTTGCAGCAGAGAGCTGTCAATGTCTTGCCAGCGCAGTGCAAATGGCCCGATTTGATGACGATTGATAATGTGTAATTGATCGTCTTGGGTGGTGACATGCAAATCACCATTACTGAAAATTTGCGGCGCTTGCTTGACACCTTCAAGCAGTGGATACATGAAATGCTCTTCACCTGTATCGGCATCGAGGGCATACAAGCCGCTGACATCATTGCCGCTATGATTGGCATCAATCACAGTATTGTTTGCCACTACGCCCACATAGAGTAGCTGCTGCAGCGTATTATTTTGATAAGGATTCGCCTCAGTAAATAAGGTGGCCTTGGCATGGATTTCACCGCGCAGTCGTGTTTGCCAGAGTATATTGGTCAAGTAATCTAACTTATACAGGTATCGGTTAGTGGCGCCGATATAAACCACATCATTAGCATTCACATCTTTGTCTAATGTGGGGGCGGCAGTAATACTGACATTTTCAGGTGTGCCAACAGGCAAAGTAAACGGCCAACGATTTAAGTTTTGCCCGTCTTTTAATGCGTGTACCGATTGCCCTGAACTCACATACACCACACCATCACTGCTAACGGTAGGACTGGCATGAATTAAGTCAATACTGGCTCTATCGCTACTGCCTTGCGCGGTAAACTCAATGGTAGCATTGCCAATAAGCGTGTTAACTTCTAGGCGTAATCCACCATTTTCAAGGCCTTTAACAAGGCGTGACGTGGCCCGTAATCGGTACTTATGCTTGCCATCCCCCGTTTGTTGATAAACAGGTAGACTAAGGGTTTCGCCCGTATTACGCAGTTGAACATTTGCAGTCTCTATGCCTTGTAGACCTAAGCCTTCAAAGATAATTTCACCATGGGAAGTATTATTAATGGCTGCAACAAACTCAGCCTTATGCAAATAAGGCACTTGATGATTCACAGTAATGATTTGCCCTGCTTCACAGACATTGTCACTATTACAGGCAGTCACGCGGTAACTGACATCGCCCGCCTCAAGGCCTTCCACGCTGACATTAGGCACCGTGATATTTGAAATAAGCAGCTGAGTATTGGTGCCAGAATATAAGGTTTGCCAAGGTTTACTGGTATCGACTTGACCACTTTGGCGCTCTAGTTTAAAGCTTCTGGCCCCTTTATTATTATTAATCCACTGCAATTGATAAGGATTATTTTGAGTCAGTGACAAATTGGGCGAAAAGCGGGTTAGTCCTGGCACATAATCGGGCACGGCTAACGTGACTTGAGCGCATTGAGGACCAAAACCAATCGGGCCTGGGCCATTGGTATTTTTTGCTTGGGCGCAATAACAATATTGGCCATTATCCTCATAGCTTTTCATTACAGTGTAGCTAGGAACTGAGGTCGTGCCTAAGTGGCTGCCAGTTTGCGCTTGAGTGGGACAGGTTCGGTACTCATGCCAGAGATATGCTGTACTATGCGCAACGGGGGTGGCCGAAAGTGCTATGCGGCCATCGATATTGGTGCTGCCTGCACTATGACTGACAATGGGCGCCACTCTAGGTGGATGAGTTAAATCAACCGGATAAGCAATAGGTTGCGACCAGACTTCCAATCCCTCACTATCGATAAGCTTAAATTGAAAAATCGGCTTACTGACATCTGGTAAGGCGTATTCAAATGAAAATTCTTCGCTATTATTCACATCTGTGATGATTTGCTTTTCATCCTCATTAACATACAAGGCAATGCTGCTAATGGTGATATTAGCCGTGTTCAGTTTGTTATACTTTCCCGACACTGTGGCCATGACGCCCGGAATATTCGGGGTAGCGGTGATCTCAGGCGGTTCAAGCGTATAATGACCAAAAAGATTAGCTTTATAACTTTCATATTTGGTATTAACACCATCGAATGCTAAAGCATAAAACAGCTTTTCTTCGGCCTTAAAGACATCGCTGTCTAATAAAAAGTCTTTAACTTCACATAAGGTTTCATCTGACGAGCTTGGTTCACAGTGCTTAATTTTATTAACGCAGCCCGATTCATTGATAACAGTCCCTTTAGGTGCATAACACAACTTCAGGTATTTAAGGTTGCTATCAACCGCTGTGGCCGTAAAAGTTACCTTGCCGCCTAAGTGAAAACTCTCCGGAGTAATAAAAGTGACCACTGGCGGCGCATCGACGGTCAGTGAATGCGCCTGAGACTTAACCGTCGTAGCGATACCATCGGAGACTTCTGCCCATAAGGTATATACACCCGATTGAGTAAACTTTTTCGTATATTCACAAGAGGCAGTACTGCCCTTATTGATTAATTTACACTGATCTTTGCTATTTGAAGCGTCATCAATAATACCCTTACAATTGGATGTGGAGCCATTCGTTGAATAACACCATTTGATGCTATCTATTCGCTTATCCTCTTGTATATTATTGTCTTTTGCTTTGGCGCTTAATGTTACACTTTGATTAAGACCAATAATGGATTGGCTTATATTCGTCTCAGTAAAGGTTGGCGCCACATTGGACTCAGTCACTTTGATAGTGGCAGACTTCTCTGCCTTTAAGTTCATTTTATCGGTCGCAATAGCCTTTATGCTATGAGAGCCGAGACTCGCCACTTTCTCTGGATGGGTGATCTTAAAGATACATTTTTGTTTCTTTGTATTATTACTTGAACAGGATTGACGCCTCGCACTCCAGCCACTAGGCACAGTGACTTTTAAGTCGCCATCAAGCTTGCCTTCATTATCATCCACAGTGACAGTAACCGTCGCAGTGTCACCTAACTTGACAGAAAGTGATGAGGGTGAAAGAGTGACAACAGGATCCTTATCTTTATAAAAATTAATATTTTTTCTTGAAAAATGAAATGTATTCCTTACTTGATAAGGCCCATCATTAATATTATATTCAACCTTTTTAATCATACTGTAAAGTATTTGATACTCACCAAAGGTATTATTAAATAATGTACCATCTAACTTTAATATATCTTTATTTGGTGCGCTCTTTGAAATAGAAGTCGCTTTTATTAGTGTTCCATTTGGTTTGCATAATGTCACAACAATATTCTTTATTGTTGTTTTAATATCCCCTCCTGCATGAGATGACTCTAATTCACTAAGCTCAAGATTCCAAAATTTCGTAGTTTTATCTTTTCCTTCTAGTACATTAACTGTCTCATCTTGATTAAACGCATATTCAGACTCTAAGCCGGGAGCACCTACATCATTACAGCTGTTCACAGCAAAAGCATTTGATGACAATAATAAGCAAATAAGACCCATTATTTTAACCATCATCGAATTGATAGATACCATCGCAGTGTTAATCCCTGCACTCAAGATGTGTTGAATTAATGCCTGATATTTCATATTAGCGTGCCTCATCCTGAGCTAGAGCTTTAGTCCATTTAATGGCTAATGTATTATTGGTTTTATTGCTAGTATTGGTATTGATATTGGTATTGGTGTTGATATTTGTAGCGGATGCCTTGTCTGTCTCATTAGTGCTCATCAAGCTAAAAAATGCCGTCGCTTTTTGCAGTAAATTACTAATGCTAGATTGAGATGATGGGATCTCTATAGCCATCACATTATCGAGTTGAGTGCGTAAGATCAGACTGTTTTTTACTTTATCAGCCACAGGAGGCGTGAGTATAGTATCCCCTTCTGTTAAAGGCACTTTGGCGTGGTAACGGTAACCGTTTATATCGGACTGCCCACTGTTATTCCAATTAACATTCAAGTCTGTACTCACTTCATATAAGTGACCCTGAATATCAAAACTAAAGAGACGCCCATTAACTATTACAGGCCCGGCAACCATACTATTTAACGCATTTGGACTATCGGGCTCTTTGGTGAGGCACTGCATGTCAGTGCCATCGATATGAATACGGCAAATTTCCCCACTGCCATCAAGGCTCGCCACACCAAAATATAAATATTCTGTTTGATGCGCATCAGTCAGTTGCAATATGGGCTGATTCGCCACCATACCATTAAGCGCTTGGGTCCATATCAACTCGCCAGAGTCACTGACGCGAGACAGTTTATTGTCATGCTGAGGGACGATATGTAAATTATCGCCGTCGGTTAGGGTCATTGATAAGAGTGCTCGCTCAATGGGCAACATAGTTTCATTGTTATTCAGCACCAGCGCCAGTAAAGGTTGAGTATAAGTGTCTGGCTGAGCTTGGGCTTGAAAATCAGGCATAACAGCGGCTGGCGATACTGTGAGGGTTTGTTGATAAGTATTTTCAAAGCCTGTCGCCGTTAAAGTGAATTCTGTTATTTGGTTGATATAAAAATTTTGCTGACCTTTGTTTAAGTAACTTTTAAAGCGATGGCCTTGATTGCTCGTGATCTTAAGCTCAGTGGCTGATGACACATTCCAAGCAAGGCTGATCCTTTGGCCACGTTCTACAGCATGATAGGAGCTGCTAAAACGGCTTATCATCACATCACCATCTACAGTATTATTGACAGTTTGCCAGTCAGAGCAACCGTATTGATCACAGGCACTGACTCTAAATTGAGGGCCATTATTCTGTGAAGTTTGATATTGATGAGTTAGAATATTATCAGAAAGTAAAACCCACTCCCCATCGACCCAATGCTCTAACTTAAAACGTTGGCCACTACTGGGATCCCAAGCTAATAAATAATTGGATTCGGTTTGCATCATTGACAATGTAATAGGAGCGGCGGGCTGCCTATCGATAGGGATCATGACAGTGATGTCACCCACGCCAATGGGGGCATAGGCTTGCTCAAAGATTTCAGCATGAGCACTGACACTTAAAAAAAGTACAAAAAAAGTACAAATCCATTGTTTAGCCATAACAACCCACTCAAATATCCATTTAAATTCATTTTTTGAGCGGCACAATCTACATATAAACCAAAATAAAATCAACACCCTCATAACAAAATGAAAACAATAAAACCTAAAAAATACAATTTTAAGGTTTTATTTGAACGAATAGATACTTTGAGCGGGTTAGATTTTGGCTATTTTGGAAATGAGTGATGGAATTGGTATTACAAGAAAGGCGCTTATATAAAATCAACGAAGAGTTTTATCCGCAATCCGCAAAGCGTTTTTGCTCAAGCAATTGAATTAGCGCAATACTGATCATCAAAAATGAAAAAAGCACTTCAAGGAGAAGCGCTTAAACGAAATGGACTATCTATCTCTCAAGATCTGGTCTTAACGATACTTTCTTAAATGCTCGTCGTTATTTACTTCAGGCGCCATGGGTGCCTCAATGACTTTTAAGTGATCCATTAGATGTGACACCAATAGAGTGATGATAGATAAAATCGACACGGGAATAGCAATGGCCTTATATTCAGGTGCCCAGTAATAAGTGGCCAGCGCTGATGCGCCGACATAAAACCCCATGATTTTTAACCGCGTTAATATGGGATTGCGACCTAGCCATGCTTCACAAAGCGGGCACTGAATTTGCGCCTTGAGGCCCTTGCCTCTATGGTTTTCAACTTTAGCGACATTAAAAGCTTGATGACAATGGGTGCATAACACGGCAGCGACTCTCTCTTTATCTCTTTGTCTCTTTATCTCTCTTTATCTCTCTTTATTTAGAGATTGAAAGGGATTGAAAGGGATTGAATGGCATTGAATGCACTTTTGCATCAAACTCAGCCATAAAAAATGACCCATGAGTATAGCAAAAATGACACTAAAGGGTTACTGCTATTATCGCCTTCACTCTCGCTTTCACTTCATTCTACTATTTACGTCTAAAATGATTGTACCCACTCTACTCACTAAGTGATGCTTCAAGATGCTTAGGCATCGACATAGGAACCATTTTATGCAAGGAAATCACGCATTTTTTCTCACTCATTTTTGCCTCTTTTGTCTAATGACTTTCTGTGTTGCTAGTGTTGCTGGCCTTCCTGTATCGGCAGCCCCCAAGAATGCATCCACGCCTTCAGTAGATACTAAACACCTTATTGCCAGCCTCGATAACATTCAAAGTGTCATTGACAGAGATATTCGCCGCTTAGCCCATGCCAAAGGCGAAATGAAAGCCATTATTCAATACCGTATTAAAGAGTACTCCATATTAATGCATGAGCAAATTCAACAACTCATGAACACTGATACCTTTGATAACACTCGCCTCGTGCCTTATGTCAAAGAGCATGTGAGCTTTATTAATCGCATTGATAATTTTTTTAAGCGAGAACATACGCGCATTAATCAAGCCTTAGGCGGAAGCAGTGATGCAGCCCTGATGGCTGAACTTGCCCAAATCGATAAGCAAAGAGACAGATTATACCGCTTTAAATGGGAAGCCCTTGGCTGGGCGAAAGCCTTAAACCTGAATGTCGAGCAACAGCAACAAGATTTAATGACTCAGTTAACCCTTCGCGCAGATGAGCTCAATAGTGTTATTCGTTATACCCAAGATAAGTTAGCCATTGCACTGAATAATGAGACTTCAAACAACAAGAGCACAGCCAATGACACTCCAAATACTGCCAAGCTATTAATGTTAAATAAAGCCTTAAACCAATATTCAACTCGCCTTGCTGATTTAATTGTATTGCTTGACGAACTAAAACAAGATACCACCGAGCTGAAACAAACCTTATTTGAGGTCTCAGGGAACATCACCCAAGATATTCTAAACTTAGATGTGGCCAGTCATTTACTGGAGGAATGGATACTGTCCAGTAAAAACCAATTAGTGGAGCATGGGCCCAGTATCAGCTTTAAATTAGTGGTGTTCATTCTAATCTTATTGTTTTTTTATGCCTTAGGAAAAATGATCCGTCGCTTAGTTAAAAAAACCGTAAGTAATTCAAGTTTAAACTTCAGCCAATTATTGCAGGAATTTTTTATTAATTTATCGGGTAAGCTGATTTTTCTCTTTGGTTTATTGTTTGCCTTATCCCAGCTGGGGATCCAAATGGCCCCCTTACTGGCCGGTTTTGGAATTGCTGGCATTATCATAGGTTTTGCCCTGCAAGATACCTTATCTAATTTCGCCTCAGGCATGATGATCCTCATTTATCGACCTTTTGATCTCGGTAATGCGGTTCGAACCGCAGGTGTGTCAGGCAAAGTCAGCCATATGAGCTTAGTATCAACGACGATCAACACCTTTGATAATCAGCGACTCATCATTCCCAACAATAAAATTTGGGGGGATATCATACATAACATCAGTGTTGAGACACACAGAAGAGTGGATATGACTTTTGGTATTGGCTATCGCGATGATATTGCCAAAGCTGAAGCATTACTTCATCAAATCATTGAGGCCCACTCAAAAGTTTTAGCAGAGCCTGAGCCCACTATAAAACTGCACACATTAAGTGACTCATCCATTGATTTTATTGTGAGACCTTGGGCAAACAGTGGTGATTATTGGGATGTGTACTGGGATGTGACTCGCGAAGTCAAACTCGCCTTTGACAAAGCAGGGATCAGTATTCCTTACCCGCAACGGGATGTGCATATATATACCGACAACGCTAGCCCTTTACCAAAAGCAGAATAAAAAAACGAAAAAAGGAGCAATATTGGCTCCTTTTTATTCGATGCTAACCAGCGAATGTTTTTATTCAATGAAATGAATTTCACCGGATAAATGTGGACGGCGACCTTTATGATCTCGCAGCTCAAAAACCAAGTTATCATCGTTTTTTTCCACATCAAAACTGACTTCCGAGGGCATAAACAAAGGTAGCTTAAACTCCACTTCGACCTTACAGGCACGATCGCCAATCTTCGGCATCATTTGCGCTATACAGCGCCCTTTAGACCACATACCATGAACCAGTCCTCGCTCAAAACCAAAACGTTTTGAGAAAAAAGGGTGTAAATGGATCAAATTATAATCGCCAGAGGCTTTAGCATAACGGCGACCAATATCTTCTGGTAAGCTCCAATTAACAGGTTGTGCCCAATTCATATCATTGGCTTTTGGCGGTCGAACTCGGCGCTTAGGCCCTTCTATTCGGTACAAATACGTCGACAAAGACTCCCAAACCAGCTCACCATCCACTTTCGCTTTTGACAAAAAGTCAAACTCTAAACCCGCATCGGTGACTTTGCTGCTCACCACTGCACATTCAATGTCATAACCTTCATCAATGCTCAGAGCGCGATATTGTGTGATACTGTTTTTTAAATGAATAATACCTAATAAAGGAAAGGTAATGCCTTCATGGGTAAAAATACTCGCGTGTAAACGAAAAGACACCACATACAAATAGGTTAACGGCAACGTCTTTCCATCGAACTCAAAGCCGCAGACTTTAGCGTAACGCGCTACTTTGCTTTTTGCTAATTTAACTTGCTTTGTCGCTACCGAGATATGAGGCAGAGGCTGTTCATCCCACCCAGGTTTTCGCACGAAAAAGATCTTGCGATAAAGGGAAAGTAATGACGGAACGCATTTTAAATCAACACGATATTCTTTATTCAAACTAAGCTAACCTTTAAAATAAACTAACTACGTTGCACATATTCAGCCGCGTACTATACCTCAAAGCTCACTCACAGCCCACTCAATTTCATTACAGCTATTAATAACTAACCTAATTTTGATGCAAATAGCAACACTTTTTCACTGCATTTCGTGATAATCACCATAGAAAACCTCACAAAAACGAGTTAGAGCAAGCGCTGTAATAGAGCGCTGATTTTTTTGTGACAAGTTAAGGTACATTCCCATCATGCTTCAAGTTGAGACTCAAGGCACAAATTGAGTTCCAGTGGTCACTTATCTATTCAATATTGACTAATATTATGGTGTAATGCGCAGCTAAATTTGAAAGGCTTTGCGCGGCAAAAATTATTCACTTTTTGATATCACGAGTACTAAAGCATTCATTTAGCTCATACGTACCTGTCTTAACTTGCCCGTTTATAGGAAAAAAACATGCCAGAAGATAACTCTAACAGTACCCATTTTGGTTATAAGACCATCGACATTGATAAAAAAGAAGATATGGTTGCTGGTGTGTTTCACTCTGTTGCTGCCAAATATGACATTATGAATGATGTCATGTCTTTTGGTATTCATCGTATGTGGAAACGCTTCACCATTGAAAGTGCAGCGCCAAGAAGCGGAATGAAAGTCCTTGATTTAGCTGGCGGAACAGGTGATTTAACCGCCAAGTTTTCTCGCATAGTTGGCCCGACGGGGCAAGTGATCCTCGCCGACATTAATGATTCAATGCTAAAAGTCGGTCGTGACAAGCTCAGAGATAAAGGCATTGTCGGTAACGTCAATTACGTTCAAGCCAATGCCGAAGCCTTGCCTTTTCCCGATAACCATTTTGATATCATCACCATTGCTTTTGGGCTGCGTAACGTCACGAATAAAGAAACAGCCATCGCTTCAATGCTGAGAGTACTAAAACCCGGCGGAAAGTTATTGGTTCTTGAGTTTTCTAAGCCTCAGCATGAGGTCATGCGAAAAATCTATGATCTATATAGTTTCAAGGTATTACCTAAAATGGGCAAAGTCATTACCCAAGATGCTGACAGCTATGAGTATTTAGCTGAATCAATTCGCATGCACCCAGATCAAGAAACCTTAAAACAAATGATGACGAATGCGGGCTTTGAGCAAGTGACCTATACCAATATGACAGATGGTATCGTCGCTTTACATAAAGGCTATAAGTTTTAATCATTGCCACTTGGGTCAATTTATGAAACGTGAACTCAGCTTACTGCTTTGCAGCGCAATAGAAACAAGCTTTAAACAACTCATCGCACAATCTCCTGAAGATTATGCTCAGTGCCATGAGCTACATCACCAAGTCATAGGTATTAAGTTGACCCAATTACCTTGGACACTGTATTTTATTTTTGCCGATGAAATACTGGTATTGACCCATTATGAAGGCGATGTTGCCACACGAGTCAATGTGGATTTAACAACACTGTATCAACTAAGAGAAGGGGCTAATTTAACTGAGCTGATCAAACAGGATAAATTGAGTCTGGAAGGTAACTTAAGCATTCTTCAAGCCTTTAGTCGCTTTATTCAAGCCTTAAAATTTGATTTAGCCGAACCTTTGTCACGCTATATAGGGGATGCGCCGACCCACGTGCTCACTCGCCATGTGAAACACACTCAACAATCGCTGCTCAATTTATATCAAAAAACACGCTCCCATCTCGGTCAATTGGCCACTGAAGAGTACCGAATTGCGCCTCATAAATTAGAATATATACAGTTTAGCGATCAAGTCGATAGCTTAGTCAAAGAGCTGGATCAACTTAGCCAAAGAATTGAGTGTCTCAGCCACAAGGTAACCCAAACACCATGAGTACCAGTAGTTTTCGCCGCGCTTATCAGGTCATTAAAACCACACTGCATTTTGGGCTCGATGAGCTATTACCCGCCAAGTTAACCCCTTGGTATTTTCGCTTACTCAGGCGGTGTTTGTTTTGGCTTAAAAATCAACATAAAACCAGTGCGGGCGGTGAGCGCTTAAAACTGGCTATGCAAGAACTTGGACCTGTTTATATTAAATTTGGACAAATGCTATCCACACGGCGAGACTTGTTAACCGATGAATGGGCTAAAGAGCTGTCTATGTTACAAGATAGGGTTCCACCTTTTTCAACGGCTCTCGCTCGCGCCGCCATTGAAGCTGAGCTCAATGCGCCCATTGATACTTTATTTGATGATTTTGATGACACACCGCTGGCATCGGCATCCATTTCACAAGTCCATACCGCCACACTCAAATCCAATGGCAAAGCGGTCGTTCTAAAAGTATTGCGTCCCGATGTCGAAGATAAAGTCAGTGCTGATTTACATTTAATGAAGCGAGTGGCGAGCTTACTGGACACTCTGCTTGGTCCCAACAATCGCCTTCGCCCCGTCGAGGTGATAGAGGATTATCGCACCACCATCGAAGGTGAGCTAAATCTTAAGTTAGAAGCCTTAAATGCCATAAAATTAAGAAACAACTTCCTAAATTCCAATGCCTTATACATCCCTTATATGTATGAAGAGCTCTGCTTTACCCGTTTAATTGTCATGGAGCGCATCGATGCGGTTTCAGTTTCTGATATCACAGGATTAAAAGCACAAGGCACCAACTTCAAACTCTTGGCTGAACGGGGTGTCGAACTGTTTTTTACTCAAGTGTTTAGAGACAATTTTTTTCATGCGGATATGCACCCAGGTAATATCTTTGTGAGCCGCGAGGATCCAAGCAATCCAAAATATATTGGTCTCGACTTTGGCATTATGGGCACGCTCACTAACGAAGATAAACGCTATTTAGCTGAAAACTTTTTGGCTTTCTTTAATCGAGATTATCGCCGCATTGCCCAATTGTATATTGAATCAGGTTGGGTATCACCAGATACCGATATCAGCGCGTTTGAACAAGCGGTTAAAGTTGTGTGTGAACCTATGTTTAATAAACCTCTGAATGAAATTTCTTTCGGTCATGTACTCCTTGAACTCTTTAGAATTGCCAGACGCTTTGATATGGTGGTGCAGCCTCAGCTAGTATTACTTGAAAAAACCTTGCTCTATATCGAAGGTTTAGGCCGTCAACTCTATCCACAACTTGATTTGTGGCAAACGGCAAAACCCTTTTTAGAAGATTGGGTCGCAGAGCAAGTCGGTCCCAAAGCTTTGTACCAAAAAACCAAAGAAAAACTGCCCTATTGGGCCGATAAGCTGCCTGAGCTTCCCGAACTTATCTATGATAACCTTAAAGTGGGACGGAATTTTGTTAACTCGCAAAATCAGCTGCTTGACCGTTATCTACAACAACAAAGAAAGGCTCATAAGAGCCACTTTTTATTGATCACCGCAGCGGTTTTAGTCTTAAGTGGTGTCATGTTGTTTAATAATGGCATTACCCCTTGGATCACACACACCTTTATTGGCGGTGGCATTATTACTTGGGTGGTGGGTTGGCTCACTCGGCCTAAAAGCGGAAAGCTTTAGGATTTGACCGTCGCTTAATATGAATAGATAATGAAATATTGTTAGCTCATGTTCCACTATTGAGCTAACAAAAATGCTCTATAACATATTATTTTTCTTTGTACTTACCATCAAGTATCACAGCCTTCATACGCACACTTAGCCCACCTTGCTCACAAAATGGTAAATGATTGTTAAATCCGGTTATGACGGCAGCTGCAATCTTTATGTATTCAGGTATAATAGCTGTATATCTATATTTTGAGGCATCCTTCCATGGGTAACATTAGTATTTGGCAATTGCTGATCATTGCATTAATTGTCGTTCTATTATTTGGTACAAAAAAATTACGCTCTTTAGGCGGCGATCTCGGTGGCGCAGTAAAAGGGTTTAAAAACGCCATGTCTAGCGAAGAAGAGAAAAAAGCCATTAAAGAAGACACCACCGACAATACAGTCAATAAAACGGATACCACAGCTGCAAAAGCGAATACCGCGGCTGAGAAAGCTGAATCAAAAGATAAACAATAGGTGTCATGATTTATGTTCGATGGTATCGGCTTTATGGAGTTGCTATTGATTGGCGTTTTGGGCCTAGTGGTACTTGGCCCCGAAAGGCTACCTGTCGCTGTACGCACCATTTCTACTTGGATCCGTACAATGAAAAAAATGGCCAATGCAGTCAAAGATGAGCTCGAGCAAGAATTAAAAATTGAACAACTGCATGCCGATTTAAAAAAAGCAGAGCAACAAGGTTTAAAAGAACTTGCGCCAGAATTACAAGAGTCAGTTGACAAACTGAAAGAAGCGGCCGACTCCGTTCATCGCCCTTATCAAATAGACGGCGATCCTGCTCCCACGAACAAAGAGCCTGCCGTTAAAGATAACAATACAGATAAAGATTCCAGAATTAAAAAAAGTAACCAGTTAGACCACTCTGACGGATAATGCATGTCACATCAACAACAACCTCTCATTTCGCACTTACTTGAATTACGTCAACGATTACTCCATGCCATCGGCAGTATTCTTCTCGTTTTTATCTGCTTAGCTTACTGGTCTAATGATATATATCACTATATCGCCATTCCATTAATGAAAGCCATGCCTGCATCCAGTAGTATGATTGCAACCGATGTCACCGCGCCCTTTTTTACCCCTTTTAAGTTAACCTTAGTGCTGTCTTTTTTTATTGCCGTCCCTTATGTGCTCTATCAAATTTGGGCTTTTGTCGCACCAGGGCTCTACAAGCATGAAAAACGCTTAGTCGTGCCATTACTCTTTAGCAGCACATTATTATTTTATTTAGGGATTGCTTTCTCCTATTATGTCGTATTCCCTGTGGTTTTTGCCTTTTTTACCAGTGTTGCTCCCGAAGGTGTGCAAATCGCAACGGATATCAGCAGCTATTTAAGCTTCATTTTAAAACTGTTTTTTGCCTTTGGGTTAGCCTTTGAAATCCCCATTGCTGTCGTACTACTTTGCTGGGCGGGGATCACCACCCCTGAGTCCTTAAAAAGTAAACGCCCCTATATTATTGTCGGCGCTTTTGTTATAGGCATGCTATTAACCCCTCCTGATGTCATTTCACAGACTATGCTTGCGGTGCCTATGCTTATTTTATTTGAATTAGGCCTGTTAGGCGCGCGTTTCTATAAGCCTAAATCGACCGATGAAGACGAAGAGGCAGAGGATATTCAGAACGAGACAAAAGAAACCTAAATACGCCTTTCCCAAACACTCGACTGCGATACTTTTACCGCAATATACCGCAGTCGAGATTAAAAGCTGCACGATGAATATCGTTTTATACTCGTGATAGTTGAATCAACTTTAAATGTAAGCATGTCTTCACCTTCATTGACCTTTGTCGTTCAATGGTTTGACTACTTTAGTATAAGACAATTGCAATTCCAGTATCAGATGATATTCTGACTGAATAAATTACATTTCTATTTCTGTTCGTCTACAAATAACGAACAAGAAAAACCGAGCAATCTTAATACATAATAATAAAATAAAAGGCCCTTACTCATGCGTATTACATTACTATTAACAAGTTTATTACTCAGCAATAATGTCTTCGCCGATATGGAACATGCACTAATGCAATGTTCGAGCGTATTCGATAAGCTTGACCGCCTCATTTGCTTTGATAAGCTTGCCAGCGCGGTAAAAGACGGAAAAAGTGTCACCTCGGCTCACCTTTCACCAAAAGACGCTACGCCTCAAATTATGACGGCTGAAGACAGCTTTGGCCTAAAAGAAAAGCCAAAGGAAGAACAAATAGAGAAAATTTATGCTCAGGTTACCCAAGTTGAAAAAAATCCTTATGGTGCCTTAAAAATTACCTTTAATAATGGCCAAATCTGGAAGCAAACAGATTCTCGTTACTTTAAAGTCAAAGTCAATGAAACCCTATTTATTAAAACAGGCGCACTAGGCTCCTTTATCCTTGGGCGCGATGATCAAAACACAACTATTCGAGTGAAACGTCTCTACTAATGCCAAAATACATAGATATTGCTGTCAATCTCATTGGCAGCAGCTTAGAAAAAGACAGCCAACACATTATTCAAACAGCCATTGAACAGCATGTTTCCCCCCTAATTATCATTGGCAGTGATTTAACAGAAAGTCACAAAGCCATTTCTCTATGCCAAGACTACCCTAAACAACTTTTTTGCACGGCAGGTGTTCACCCTCATCAAGCCTCACAATGGCAAATAGGCAGCCTTGAGCAACTTTCAGCACTGAGTGCACATTCCCCTGTCGTGGCCATAGGTGAGTGTGGCTTAGATTACAACCGAGATTTTTCGCCACGGAATAAACAGCGTCAAGCTTTTGAAGCACAGCTGGCACTGGCAGCGAGTCTTAAGCTTCCCGTGCTCATGCATGAACGGGATGCTCATGATGATTTTTTAGCCATACTAAAAGCCTATCGCACCGATCTCAATGGCGCACTACTGCATTGCTTTACAGGAAATAGGAAAAGTTTAGACGCATATCTTAAATTGGATTTACATCTTGGGATCACTGGCTGGGTGTGTGATGAAAGACGCGGAAAAGAGCTTGCTGAACTCGTCGTGGATATTCCTAATGATCGTATTCTGATCGAAACAGACAGCCCCTATTTACTGCCCCGCACATTAAGACCTAAGCCTAAATCCAGTCAAAACAAACCTGAGTATTTGCCTCATATCGCTCAGTATATCGCCACACTAAGAGGGCAGGATAGTGTTGAGTTTACTCATCATGTTTACCAGAACAGTCTACGTTTTTTTAATTTGGATGGGCGAGTATGACGCATCGCTTTTTTCTGCTGTTGGCGGTCTTTTTTTTTACACCCTTTAAAGCGGTTCAAGCCAATTCTGTGATCTGTATTGATCAACAAACTACAGGCCCAATTTCACTCTCCACTTGGTTAAACTACACGATTAAAACCACAAGCAATATCGGCCATATCAAAAATCAACCAGAGCAGAGTTGGCGAGCATTACCCGCTCATATGATTAAGCACATTGACAGCCAAAAAATCTGGATAAAATTTAACCTTTATAATAAAGGAAAAGATAATATACACCGTATTTTATCTTTAGATAACCCTCATTTAGATAAGGTGAATTTGTATCATTTTAATCAAAACCATTTGGTCGCAGGATTAACTATGGGTGACAAGTTTCCTTTTACTCAAAGGCCCATAATCAACAATAATTTCGTCTATTCATTTAATATGAAGCCCAATGAACTGCATCAATTTTTCTTAGAAATTGATACTAAAGGTCAAGCCAGTATTCCGCTCACCTTATGGCCTATTGATGATTTTACCGAATATTCCGATCACCTCTCCCTGTTACATGGATTTCAATTGGGTGCATTAGCGTCAATTGGTCTTTTTAGTTTATTTATTGCCATCACATCTGGCTCTTTCAGTTACAGCTATTATGCTGGCTACGTTTTTTCAATCACCTTATTTGTCGCCACTTTGTATGGCATTGCTTTTCGATTTATTTGGCCTCAATGGCCTATTTTACAACAATTTATGGTGCCAATATTACTGCCTTTATCCATGATTTTTGGTTTATTATTTACTGAGAAGATCCTGCAGCTAAAACACCAAAGTCCTTGCATGCTCAAGCTGTGTCGCTACGGCATCACTTATGCGGTTATTCTATTGCTCCTCGGCCCATTCCTCTCCTACGAATTAGCCATAGTGATTAATATTATCTCCTTATTGGCCAATAGCTCCTTACTCATGTTCATGGCCATTATTCAAGGCATTAAAGGGCATAAACTGGCAAAACTCTATACCCTTGGCTGGTCGACAGTATTAATTGGCAGCGTTATATCAGGGTTAATGTATCTAGATCTGCTCGATTTACCGTTTCAGCCTCAACTCCCCTTTATGTTAGGCTTAAGTTTTGAAATTATCTTTATGGCAGCAGTGCTCGCGATCCGCTATAACGATGAACGCCAAGAAAAATTGAATATTCAGCAAAAAGCATTAGCTCAAGCTGAACTCATTCAACAAACTAAAGAACAAGCATTACTCGCAGAAGCCAAACATAATGAGAAGCTTGAGTTGATGGTACAAGAGCGAACCCTTGAACTTGAAATCGCCCTTAGAGAGCTGAATAAAGCCAATGCCAAACTCAAAGAGCAAACCACAGTAGACAGTTTAACTGGCGTAAAAAACCGTAATGCTTTTGATAAACGTTTATTGGCTGAAATCAAAATGAGTCGTCGACAACAAAGTTTCTTATCCATCCTCATGTTGGATATCGATCACTTTAAATCCATTAATGACAGCTTTGGCCACTTAGCAGGCGATCATGCATTAAGGCTTATCGCTAATGCACTCACAATCAATTTAAAACGGCCAATGGATCTTGTATCACGTTTTGGCGGCGAAGAATTTGCTATTATCCTTCCTAACACAGATAAAGAAGGCGCCATCACAGTCGCCGAGCAACTTCGCCAAAGCGTCAGTCAACTGAATATACTTTGGGACAATCGATTAATAAAATTGACCATCAGTATCGGTATTAGTAGCCAAATAATTGGCAAAGATATCGATAGAAGTGCTTTATTAGATCAAGCCGATAAAGCCTTATATCACGCAAAAAATGAAGGGCGTAATCAAGTACAACTGTACTGTGAGGCTCCCATGCTTAATTAAATCTTGGTTAAATTTGGAGTGAATTGTGAATCTAATGACCAGTGCCTACCCGCAACGTAGAATGCGTCGTATGCGTAAACATGCATTTAGCCGCCGTCTAATGGCCGAAAATACCTTAACCGTTAACGATCTTATTTATCCTATGTTTATTTTAGAAGGAGAGAACCGAACGGAAAAAGTAGAATCAATGCCTGGCATTGAACGTTTATCCATTGATTTACTACTTAAAGAAGCGGCTGAGCTCGTTGAGTTAGGTATACCACTGATTGCACTGTTTCCTGTCACACCTAGCGATAAAAAGAGCTTAATGGCAGAAGAAGCCTATAATGACAATGCCTTGGTTCAACGTGCAGTACGTGAATTAAAGGCCGCTTTTCCCGAATTAGGTGTGATGACAGATGTTGCCCTTGATCCTTTTACCACCCATGGACAAGATGGCATTATTGACGATACAGGCTATATTCTTAACGATATCACCACAGATATTCTCGTCAAACAAGCCTTATCTCATGCCAAAGCCGGGGCTGATATGGTTGCGCCTTCTGATATGATGGATGGTCGCATTGGCACCATTCGTAAAGCCCTTGAAGCAGAAGGGTTTGTTAACACACAAATTATGGCCTATTCCGCTAAGTTTTCATCAAATTATTACGGACCTTTTCGCGATGCCGTCGGCTCTGCCAGTCATTTAAAAGGCGGAAATAAACACAGCTACCAAATGGATCCGGCCAATAGTGATGAAGCGCTCCATGAAGTGGCATTGGATATTCAAGAAGGCGCAGATATGGTGATGGTCAAACCAGGCATGCCTTATTTAGACATAGTCAGGCGCGTCAAAACTGAGCTGGCAATCCCCACTTTTGCCTATCAAGTCAGTGGCGAATATGCCATGCACATGGCCGCCATTCAAAATGGCTGGCTCGCTGAAAAGCCCACTGTTATGGAATCTTTATTATGCTTTAAGCGCGCGGGCGCCGACGGGATCTTGACTTACTTTGCTAAACAAGTCGCCCAATGGCTAAAAGAAGATAACACTTAAATCCCTCTCTCCTCTCTATAGAGCGATGCCTGTTACAAAGACATCGCTCTTGCTATGGAAAATCTCACTATGATTTTAACAGGAAAATTAGACGCTGACACATTGAAGAGCCTTGAGGATTTCAAGCCCTTTTATGAAACTTATCAGGTTGATAAAAACACTTTATTGCCTCTACTTGAAAAGCCATTACCTTTAGAGATAGTCGTCATTATCGGTACTTGGTGCCCTGATTGTCACCGAGAGATCGCTCATTTCATAAAGATCTTAGAAGCCTTGGCTTACCCCACTATAGACGTGGTTTATCTAGGCGTTGACCGCAATAAACAGGATCCCGAAAACCTCAGCCAAGATTATGACTTTAACCGTATTCCCACTTTTATCATTAAACAAGCAGGCAAAGAGCTGGGCCGTATCATTGAATCACCGACACTCAGCTTAGAAAAAGATTTAGAGAAGATATTGAATGAATAAACCTGTAATAAAAATGAGCAGACCTCGATAAAACGAGGTCTTTTTAAAGTGTTATCACACAGCGACTTTAGCCGCTAAGCGCTCTAATACCCCTTCCCTCAAGGCGCCACCAGACAATGTCAATTTTTCAATGGATAACAATTCAAACAAGGCCAGTAAAATAGCCACTCCAGACACAAAAGTCGGTGCTCGCTCACTCTTAAGTCCCTTTATTGACAGCAGGCTGCTATCTTCAAGCTCAATAATTTCGTGCTGTAATTGTTTTAGCACAATCACAGTAATCACTTGCATCTGCCCTCTAGTTTCTAGGACTTCCATTACCGCTTGCACGCTACCTGAAGCCCCTAAGGTTGATTGCCAGCCTAGCGCCAACAAAGGCTGACATGCAGTGTTAAGCACTGAAGAAACATGTTGTTTTACTGCTTCAAAATCAACCTCTTTAACCCTTTTTTGAGTAAAAAACTGCTGATTAAAAGTGACACAACCAATAGGTAAACTGGTTTTGTGCAACACATGATGATTTTCACCAATAATAAATTCGGTACTCGCGCCACCAATATCAATGACTAAGCGCCGTTCATCATCTTGCTGGCTATCGGCTTGCGTTGTCGCCACCATGCCTTGATAAATCAGCTCTGCTTCTTCTTCGCCTGAGATAATATCAATAGGGTAAGGCAATACTGACAAAGCTTGAGCACGAAAAGCCTCGACATTACTGATCCTTCTTAATGTTGCAGTCGCAATCACCGCAACATGCTTAGGGTTTATCCTCGCTTTTTCAATTTCTTGTGAGAACATGGCCAAACAATCTATGCCTCGCAGCATGGCTTCATCACTTAACTTATCTTGCGCATCCATCCCCTCAGCAAGCCTGACTTTACGTTTAAACTTTGCAATAATAGCAGGCTTACCTTTGACCGTTTGCGCAACTAACATATTGAAACTGTTAGAACCTAACGTAATCGCTGCATAGGGAAGTTTTGCCATTATGAATGCCTACGGGTTCTATCATGACGCTGACGTGAGCCGCTATTATGAGCGCCATGGGGCTTATTCACCGTTCGCTCCCGCTGATTTCGAGCATGACTACTGGCTTTTCTATGAATGCGAATAGGCGCAGGAATATCATCCAGCAAGGCACTGCTATCATAAGAACTGACCGGAATAGAATGACGAATGTAACTCTCAATAGCGGGTAAATTCAGCGCGTATTCTTCACAAGCAAAACTCACCGAAACCCCTTTTTGCCCTGCTCGTCCGGTGCGACCAATACGGTGTACATAATCTTCGCAGTCATCAGGTAAATCATAATTATATACATGTGACACATCAGAAATATGCAAGCCTCGAGCCGCCACATCGGTTGCCACTAAAATATCGATACACCCTTTGGTAAATTGCTCTAAAATACGCAAACGCTTCTTTTGAGGAACATCACCCGTTAACAAACCAACACGATGGCCATCACCAGCGAGCCACGACCACACTTTTTCACAGCCGTGTTTTGTATTTGAAAATACAATGGCTTTATCAGGCCAATCTTCCTCAATTAACGACAAGAGCAGCGGCATTTTTTCATCCATAGAAGGATAAAAAATTTCTTCTTTGATGTTTTTAGAGGTTTTCTCGTTTGGCGCAATTTCGACTTTTTCTGGCTCATTCATGTGATCATAAGCCAGCTCCTGCACTTTCATTGACAATGTCGCTGAAAACAGCATATTTAAACGGGATTTTGCATCCGGCATACGTCTAAATAGAAAACGGATATCCTTAATAAAACCAAGATCAAACATGCGATCGGCTTCATCCAATACCACAGCTTGAATATTACTGACGTTTACCACGCCTTGACGGACATAATCAATGATACGTCCTGTGGTACCAATCAGGATATCAACGCCTTTATCGAGCACTTTTCGCTGCGCATCATACCCTTCTCCGCCATAAACTATGCCCACTTTAAGTCCTGTCGACTGAGCTAATAGAGTGGCATCTTTCGCAATTTGAATCGCCAACTCACGTGTTGGCGCCATGATAATAGCCCGTGGCTGATTGACTTGACGGTCCCTCGGCATAGGCGTTGTTAATAGGTGATTAAACGTCGCCACTAGAAAGGCCAATGTTTTACCGGTTCCTGTTTGAGCTTGGCCCGCAATATCTTTTTTCTGTAATAAAATGGGTAAAGATAAGGCTTGTATTGGAGTACAATACTCAAAGCCAGCCTTAATAAGCGCCTTTTTAACCTCTGTTTGTAGTGTTAAATCGGCAAATTTTTGTGTTGATAAATGTGTTTCGCTCATAGCGCAAGCTTACCTGTAAGGTTGCAATAAGAAACTCAATCAGTTGAGATAGAATACTTATCACACTAAAATAGGTGCACACTCAAAGAAATCCTAAGAAAAAGTTTGCTCAGTGATATACTGACCGCCAAACTTTGACCAAAGTGCATCACTTTGAGGGCTGGTTTAAAACGCGTAACGTACTTTTACGTATCATCTAGATAAACATGATTGGCGCAGGCACACTATAGCCTGTCTATCACTGGCTTGTCTAAGGGCGTTTTCTCATTTCCAGTAGTGTAACTTAATTTAATCGTTAAGTTTAAACTTGAAAAGCCATTTTAATGGCCCAATATACAGGTAAAGCCATGAACAAACCAGCAATGGCAACCAAACCGGAGAATTAAGAATGAGTGACAAGATTGTACACCTAAGCGATGACAGCTTTGAAAATGACGTAATTAAGTCTGATTTACCCGTATTGGTAGACTTTTGGGCTGAATGGTGTGGTCCTTGCAAAATGATTGCGCCTATTCTTGACGATATTGCACAAGAATATGAAGGCAAAGTCACTGTAACTAAATTAAATGTTGATCAAAATTCGGTCACTCCCGCTAAATATGGTGTACGTGGTATTCCCACTTTATTGTTATTTAAAGCTGGCGAATTAGTTGCGACTAAAGTCGGTGCGTTGTCGAAAACACAATTAAAAGAGTTTATTGACGCACAAATTTAAAGGCAAAAACTATTAAATCAATCGATTAAATAGCCTATAAATCGTTCCTTTCGGCACATTTTTCGTAAAAATTGTGCCTAAAGGGCTTAAACCGCTAGACGTACATTAAAGTTAGTGCTACTTTAATGACCAGACCTATTCTTAACTAACCCACTTCTCGCTATTCGATTGATATTCTATTTATTGCCTTACCAGATTAATCCATAATAGCGTCGTCACGCAAACAAGACCCATCTAAGATGAATTTATCAGAATTAAAAAACAAACCGATTGCAGATTTAGTTACCCTAGCTCAGGAAATGAAGTTAGAAAATATGGCCCGTGCACGTAAACAGGACATTATTTTCTCTATTCTGAAAGCCCATGCACAAAGCGGCGAAGATATCTTTGGAGGGGGCGTTTTAGAGATCCTTCAAGACGGTTTTGGCTTCTTACGCAGTTCAGATGGTTCATACTTAGCGGGACCTGATGACATTTATGTCTCTCCAAGCCAAATACGCCGTTTCAATATGCGTACCGGTGACAGTATCTTTGGTAAAATTCGCCCACCAAAAGAAGGTGAACGTTATTTTGCCCTGCTTAAAGTCTCAGAGGTTAACTTCGACAAGCCTGAAAACTCTCGCACCAAAATTTTATTTGAAAACTTAACCCCACTGCATGCAGAAGAGCGCATTCGCATGGAGCGTGGTAATGGTTCAACGGAAGATATTACCGCCCGTATTTTAGATTTATGTTCACCCATAGGTAAAGGCCAACGTGGTTTGATTGTTGCGCCTCCTAAAGCGGGTAAAACATTATTACTGCAAAATATTGCCCAAAGCATCAGTTATAACAACCCTGATGTGGTATTGATGGTATTGCTTATCGATGAGCGTCCAGAAGAAGTGACCGAGATGAAACGCTTAGTACAAGGTGAAGTGATTGCTTCTACCTTTGATGAGCCAGCCAGCCGTCACGTACAAGTCGCTGAAATGGTCATTGAAAAAGCCAAACGCCTAGTTGAACATAAAAAAGATGTGGTCATTTTACTGGATTCCATCACGCGTTTAGCCCGTGCTTATAACACGGTTATTCCATCATCAGGCAAAGTACTAACCGGTGGTGTCGATGCTAACGCACTGCATCGCCCTAAACGCTTCTTCGGTGCGGCACGTAACATTGAACATGGTGGCAGTTTGACCATTATTGCTACCGCCTTGGTCGATACTGGCTCTAAAATGGATGAAGTTATCTATGAAGAGTTTAAAGGCACAGGTAACCAAGAACTTCACTTATCTCGTAAAGCCGCTGAAAAACGTGTTTTCCCTGCCATTGACTTTAACCGCTCTGGCACACGTCGTGAAGAGAAACTCACTACCTCTGAAGAGCTGCAAAAAATGTGGATTTTACGTAAAATCCTTAATCCAATGGACGAAGTCAGCGCCATGGAGTTTTTAATTGATAAGCTTGCGATGACCAAAACCAACGATGAATTCTTTACCGCGATGAAACGCGCTAAAACCTAAGGCATTCATAAGTCATAAAAACCGCATTTATTGCGGTTTTTTTATAGCGCTTCACCCCGTTTTTTACCCCTATTGGCAAAACAATGCTCAAGCCTTTGTTGCAGTCCTTTCACTATCGTTTACAATAGCGCGATTATTTATCGAGACGAGATTAACATGCCTTGGATCCAGCTTAGACTTGATACCGACAATGCCCATGCCGATGCCATCAGCGATCAGCTCATGGAAGAAGGTTCACTTTCTATCACCTTTGAAGACGGTAAAGACACGCCGATTTACGAACCGACCTTAGGTGAAACCCCACTTTGGGCCCATACGGTAATTGTCGCCTTGTTTGAAGCCGATCATGATTTATCCCCAGTGATAGATAGACTGAAAGCCTTACCTTTCTTAGGTGAAAGCCTGTCCTATAAAATTGAGCAAGTCGAAGATAAAGACTGGGAACGGGAATGGATGGATAATTTTCACCCTATTCGCTTTGGCGAGCGCCTTTGGATTTGTCCCAGCTGGCGAGAAATCCCCGATCCAAATGCTGTCAATGTGATCCTTGATCCCGGCCTAGCATTTGGCACTGGCACTCACCCCACTACCGCCTTATGTTTAGAATGGTTAGACAGTTTAGACTTTACTGATAAAAAAGTGATCGATTTTGGTTGTGGCTCTGGTATTTTAGCCGTTGCCGCTTTAAAACTGGGGGCCCAATATGTCAGTGGCATCGATATTGATTATCAAGCCATTGAAGCATCCAAAGCCAACGCTGAGCGTAATCAGGTCGAAAATAAACTTGCCCTTTATTTACCCGACGAGCAACCTGATGATTTACTCGCCGATATTTTAGTTGCCAACATTCTCGCGGGCCCATTAAGAGAGCTTGCTCCTTTAATTGCCGAAAAAGTTGCCCCCGGTGGACAATTAGCATTATCAGGCTTATTAAAAGAGCAAGCGATTGAACTGTCTGAATTTTATTCAAAGTGGTTCATTATGGACGAGCCTGCTTATAAAGACGACTGGAGCCGCTTGACAGGCATACGTAAATAGCACAGGCATAGGCTATTTATTTTCGACTTATTTCTAACTAAACAAAAGTCAAGAAAAAAAGTTGCTCTCAGGTCATTTATTGACCTTTTCAAGCACGCAAAAAAGACGTACTATAGCGCCCCTTTGATGTGCAAGGTGTGTCGATAAATGCAAGTTGGTCCGTATCAACTGAAAAATCAGCTGATTGTTGCCCCAATGGCAGGCGTCACAGATCAAGCTTTTAGAAATCTTTGTCTTCGCTATGGTGCAGCCCTAGCGGTATCGGAGATGGTATCTTCCAATCCTGATGTTTGGGATACGGAAAAAAGCCGCCTTCGACTAGCACACGCAGGCGAAGATGGGATCCGTAGCATTCAAATTGCAGGTGCTTGCCCAGAATTAATGGCAAATGCTGCTAGAATCAATGTCGAGCAAGGTGCTCAGATCATTGATATCAATATGGGCTGCCCAGCAAAGAAAGTGAATAAAAAGTTAGCAGGCTCAGCACTGCTGCAAGATCCGGCCTTAGTAAAAACCATTTTACAAGCCGTTATTGCCGCCGTTGATGTGCCTGTAACCTTAAAAATTAGAACGGGATGGGCCCCAGAACACAGGAATGGCGTTCAAATAGCCCAGATTGCACAAGATTGTGGCATTGCTGCATTGGCCGTTCACGGCCGTACGAGACAATGCATGTATAAAGGTCATGCCGAATACGACACAATTAAAGCAATCAAAAAAATGGTCTCTATCCCTGTTATCGCTAACGGAGATATCACCACCCCTGAGCAAGCACAGTTTGTGCTAGAGTACACAGGGGCTGATGCTCTGATGATAGGCCGAGGTGCACAAGGAAGACCTTGGATATTTAGAGAAATCCAACATTACTTGGCAACAGGTACGCATTTAGCGGCTATTGAGATGGATGAAAAGCGTCAAGTGATGCTGGAACATCTCGAGAAGTTATATGCATTGTATGGCGAATATAAGGGGATCCGTTTCGCCAGAAAACATGTTGGATGGTATTTACACCAAGAACCCCAGCGCGCGTTCAGAAGCGAGTTTAATCGCCTTGAAACCGTTGCAGAACAATGTTCCATGTTGGAACGCTATTTTGATGAATTTGTACCACATAATTAAAGAGCAGAATACGAATGTTTGATCAGACAACTCACACAGAAGTTCACCCGCTAACCGTAGGTAAAATCGAAACCGCTAGTGGCGCTATTAAGCCACAATTATTACGTGATGCGGTTAAGCGTGCTGTCACGAATTTTTTCGCTCAAATGGACGGGCAGGAAGCCGAAGAAGTCTATGAAATGGTGTTATGCGAAGTGGAAGCGCCTCTTTTAGACATTATCATGCAACACACTCGTGGTAATCAAACTCGTGCAGCCAACATGCTTGGTATCAACCGTGGTACGCTACGTAAGAAATTAAAAAAATACGGCATGAACTAAACTTCGACCACTCTTATTGAGTGACGAAGTGTTGTGTAGCTAAGCCTTTAACAGGCGAGTATTTCGAAAAGGCTGAGCAGCAATGCTCGGCCTTTTTTGTAAAAATTTAGCCCAATACAGCACTCAAAGTAAGACGTTGAGCTCCTCTATGTGGGAAATACGAATATGAGGCAATAAATGGCTTTGTTTATTTAAGACCTGGTTTTCAAGCGTGGTGATGGTGGTATTAAGCCCATCCTGTGTATTGGTATCCCCAAAAGCCGGACTTAACCAAGCCGCCTGACAGCCCGCTTGGCGTGCGCCACGTACATCACTGTGACTACTATCACCGATATGCATAAGATGCTCTGCATCGATGTTGAGCCGATTTAAGGCCAAATGAAACATGTCGCCGAAAGGTTTCATTCGCAAACCGTTACCAGGAGCGATTGAGAACTCAATTAAACCATCAAGACCAATGCCCTTGGCATTCACATTACCATTGGTTATTGCGATGAGCGCGTATTTTTGTTTTAACGCTTCCAGTAAATCAATCATTGATCTTGATAGGGTAAAATCACTGCGATAATGCAAAAAATACGCTAATGCCTCAATCGCGCCTTTTTGAGCTTGACCTTGAGAATAGCCCGCATTGATTAAACCTTGCGCTATCGCCATTTTTCTCAACTGACTCACATCATGGGCAAGCCCTGGGTGATCTTGTAGTAATTTAGCTTTTACTCGCATGATTTCATTAGCATGCCACTGCTCAGTGGCAGTAAATTTATCATGAAGGTACGCCAATAATGCTTGTTCAGCACGGCGCATAATAGGCCGATTGTCATATAAAGTATCGTCAAGATCGAAACTTAAACACTTAATAGGTTGTGGTTTGATAAACACATGCATCACCGACTCCTATTTATCAGATTTATTATTTTTCATGACTTTCTTCGCTCTTGGATGAGCGCCATCATACACTTTCGCGAGATGTTGAAAATCTAAACTGGTATAGATTTGTGTTGTTGACAAGTTAGCATGGCCAAGTAGCTCTTGCACAGCTCGAAGATCGCGACTCGACTCTAACATGTGTGTGGCAAAGGAGTGACGCAATTTATGGGGATGGACTTTCATATTAAGTCCTTGCTCTTGGCCCCATTTATTGAGCCGAGATTGAATGCTACGATGGGATAAACGCCCACCTTTTGCCGTTACAAAAACCGCATCATCATTACAAGTGATTCCCTGACGTAAGGCTAACCAGTCAGTCAATGCTGTCATCGCCATTGCTCCTATGGGTATAATTCGCTCTTTCCCCCCTTTCCCTAACACTTTCACTTGCCGATCCTGTAATTGAAGATCAGGAATATCAACACTGGCTAACTCAGCTAAACGCAGCCCACTAGAATAAAACAATTCCAATATTGCCCTATCTCTGACTGACAAGAGATCATCGCTTTTAATGTTCAACAAATGTGTCACGGAATCGAGATCCATATTTTTAGGTAAAGGCTTATTCAACTTAGGCGCACGCAAATGGGCAGCAGGGTTTACCGCAATTCGCTTTTCTTGTAATAAAAACATACCGAACTGCTTTACCGACGATAATGTTAAAGCAATAGATCGTGGCGATAATCCTTGACGATGAAGCTTACTCAAACCCGACTGTAATGTTTGATGAGATACCGTATTCCAGTCGATAGGATCGGGAAAGATGGCGACAAACCTTCTTATTTCATATAAATAGTTTCGCACTGTATGTAAAGATAATTGACGCTCGGTTTTCAGATAACGTTCAAAATCGTTGAGGCTTTGCTCTAAGGTCAACAGACTTTCTCCCAAAAGACATCTTTATCAATCAGTGTAGTGATTTTATAAAAATAGGAAAGACTTAGAGTGCTTCTAATGAAACACTCACATTTCGAGACTAATATTTAAGAAGTGATGCTTCAATCTAGCGCTTAGAGACTAATATTCGAAGACTAATATTTAAAAATTAGCATTTAGGCACAAGGTGATCTAAGAGCTGCTTGATTTGATCTAGAAGCAAATGATCCATATCCGGTTGAAAATGTGTAGGATCCGATATGGCAATGGCAAAAATAACTTGGCCACATGCTTTTGAGAGGCGAGATAAGGCCACAGAGCCCACTTCAGAGCCAAATAAACGCAGGGATTCCGATTGGGTTAAGCGACCAAAATAATACCCTTGATTTAAGCGTTTCTGCCAAATATTCGCTAACTCACTGTCGACCTCATGGACCGAGATCAGGCGCACATGACTAAAATTAAATTGCTGTTTTAACTCATGAGATAAAACTTGCCTTAAATCCCCAATACCTTCACATTCAAGTAACTTTAACGACAAGGCATTATTGAACATGTAAATTTGTTCATTACGAGTCGCCATTGTCATGAGTGCCGTAATTTCTTCTTCTAATTGATTCACTTGCTCACGCAACGCACTTTGCTGGCGCTCAACCAGTGATACCGTACCGCGCTCTTGGTGAGGAATACGCATACTAGTCAACAATTCTGGAAAACGCGCAAAAAAACTGGGATTTTCCAGTAAATATTCTCGAATCAGAATTTCATCAAAGGGCAGCGTATTTTGTTTATGTTGCAGATCTGTCATTGTGGTATTTGTCCATCGAATACATGTACAGCTGGGCCTGTCATCCATAAAGGTTTCCCTTCGCCTTCCCAGTTTATCACTAAGGTGCCACCGGGTAAGTCGACCTTGACCCGCGTTCCTAATTTACCTTGTATTTGCCCCACCACAGCAGCGGCGCAAGCGCCAGTTCCACAAGCCAAGGTTTCAGCTGCGCCTCGCTCATACACTCTCAACTTTATATGTTCCGTACTCACCACTTGCATAAAGCCCACATTCACACCTTTTGGAAAGCGTTCATGTTGAGTGAGCAAACGGCCGATGTCGTCAACGGGTTCACTGGCCACATCCTCAACATCTAACACACAATGAGGGTTACCCATAGACACTGCGCCACAAAGAAAGGTTTTTAACGGTGTCGGCAATAAATAGGTTTTTTCCATCTTCTTTGCGGTAAACGGAATTCTATTGGGTTCTAAAACAGGCACCCCCATATTGACCGTCACTTGACCGTCATGCTCCACCTTTAGTGTTATTTTTCCAGAAGAGGTACTGACTTTAATTTTTTTCTTATTGGTCAACCCCTTATTACGAACAAAACGGGCAAAGCAACGTGCACCATTGCCACACTGCTCGACTTCTCCACCGTCTGCGTTAAAAATACGGTAGTGAAAATCGAGATCCGGATCATAAGGTGGCTCAACCAAGAGCAATTGATCAAAACCTATCCCGAAGTTTCTATCGGCAAGACGCTTGATTTGATCTGGCGAGAAAAACACATTTTGTGTCACGCCATCCACCACCATAAAATCGTTACCGAGTCCTTGCATTTTAGCGAATTGGATCAAGATAGGTGTCCTTAAAACTTAACAGTTTTCAATGAAGATAAATATGCTCAATTTACGGTAAGCATTGCTCTCCTTGCCATAATTGCGGCAAGGTTTCACGCTCACGAATAAGGTGTGCTTGACTGCCATCCACCATTAATTCTGCGGAGCGAGGACGCGTATTATAATTGGATGACATAGTAAAACCATAAGCACCAGCCGAACGAACGGCTAAAAAATCACCTTTAGTGATATTCAACTCTCTGTCTTTTCCTAAAAAATCACCCGTTTCACATACAGGCCCTACTATATCATAGCTAAGTGAAGCACCTTGACGAGCAATCACAGGAATAATATTTTGCCATGCACTGTAAAGAGCTGGACGCAATAAGTCATTCATCGCGCCATCAACAAGCGCAAAATGCTTATCACCATTTTGTTTTAAATACAGCACTTCTGTGACAAAGATCCCTGCATTTGCGGCAATGGCTCGGCCCGGCTCAAAAATCAAGGTCAAGTCTCTGTCGCCTAAGCGCTCAAGTAATGCGGCAGCATACACATCGGGTTGTGGCGGCGTTTCATCATCATAAGTGACCCCTAAACCACCACCAACATCAAAATGTTCAATATGAATGCCTTTTGCAGCCAAACGATCAATTAAGGCTAACATTCTATCCATGGCATCTAAAAAAGGTTGAATGTCAGTCAACTGTGAACCAATATGGCAATCCACCCCTTTGACGTGAATATGACTCAAAGTATGAGCCCTAGCAAAAAGCGTCTCCGCCTCTTCCATCGTTATACCAAACTTGTTTTCTTTCAGTCCCGTTGAAATATAAGGATGGGTTTTAGCATCAACATCTGGATTCACTCGCAGTGACACGGGGGCGACTTTTCCTAATCGCTGAGCCACACTTTGTAACTGTTCCAGCTCAGCACCAGACTCAACATTAAAACAATGAATATTGAGTTTTAACGCCATCTCCATCTCTGCGACAGTTTTACCTACACCAGAAAACACCACTTTAGCGGGATCGCCCCCCGCTTCAATAACACGTGCCAACTCGCCGCCAGACACAATATCAAAACCACTTCCTAACCGCGCCAATACATTTAATACCGCGAGATTTGAATTCGCTTTGACTGCATAACAAATAAGATGAGGATGCGATCCCACCGCACGATCAAATGCATGCCAATGCCTTTCTAGTGTCGCACGCGAATAAATATAAAGTGGGGTGCCATACTGACGTGCCAGTGCTTCGACTTGACAATCTTCAGCATACAATTCATCGGCTTTATAAAGAAAATGATCCAACAGCTTATTCCTTATTCACAACGTCACTAATGGCAAGATTACTGACTAACTTCATTGGGTGTGTTTATGTCTTGGGATGGAGTACTAGTGTCATCTTGCTGAGCTTGAGTCGTCTCTGGCTCAGGTGCACGATATAAACCACTTTTTTGCCCGCAACCTAGAATGACTAGATTAGCAAGAGCCAATAATAAAAACAGCTTCATTTTTCTCAACATTAAAATATCCGCTTATATAGTTACAATTAACAACACTTACCTAACCTTACCACAACATAACTTGTTAGCATGAAACGATTATGGGATCTCGATGGTTACAAGCTAGTCAAGCATCAAAGGGAAATAGTCTACCTTTGACATATGCTCCCTATCAATCGAGTTTAGTGCGCATCGCTAATAAACTTATTTCAGTCTAAAAGCGAGATACTGATTTTTTCAATAGCAATATATCAGTAGCAATATAAACAATGAAACTCGTGCAGTTATGCAATCTCGTTGGTATTATACCTACTTTATGACTTTTTCGACGATAATAAGGATAGCTTTCCCATGGCAATGACAGATACAGAATTTCATCAATTAGCCGACGAAATGTTTCACGCCATCGACAGCGCCATTGAATATGCTATTGATGAACAAGATGAAGATCTTGATATTGATGCATCAGGTAATGTTTTACAATTAACCTTTGCCGATCGCTCACAAATTGTCATTAATAAACAAGAACCTTTACATCAAATTTGGGTCGCCACTAAATTTGGAGGATATCATTTTTCCTATGTTGATGAAAAATGGATCGACGAGCGAAATGGTGGCGAATTTATGCCTTTTGTACTTGACTCTATTTTGCGTCAAAGTGGCATACAACTGCTCATCAACAGATAAAGTCCACACCTTTATTCTTGCACTGTAACCTTACCCGTCTCGCATTCTATCCGCCTGACGCTGTACACATAATTATTGGCAATGATAGCATTGCCTTCATTACGATTTTTGACGGAAAACGACATGTCTGAAAACCTGATCCGCATTGCCACTCGAAAAAGCCCTCTCGCCCTTTGGCAAGCTGAATTTGTGAAAGCTGAGCTTGAAAAAGCCCATTCTGGATTGGTGGTTGAACTGGTTCCTATGAGTACTAAAGGTGATATCCTACTCGATACCCCGCTAGCCAAAGTGGGTGGAAAAGGGCTCTTTGTCAAAGAGTTAGAGGTAGCGATTTTAGAAAACAGAGCGGATATTGCGGTACATTCAATGAAAGATGTGCCCGTTGATTTTCCTGAAGGCTTAGGGTTATCCATCATTTGTGAAAGAGACGATCACCGAGATGCCTTTGTCTCTAATACTTATGCCAACATTGATGCCCTGCCTCAAGGCGCTACAGTAGGCACTTCGAGCCTTCGTCGTCAATGTCAAATAAGAGCCGCTCGCCCAGATTTAGTCATCAAAGATTTACGGGGAAATGTCGGCACACGTTTAGCTAAACTGGATGCCGGTCAATATGATGCTATCATTCTTGCTGCAGCAGGATTAAAGCGTTTAAATCTTGTTGAACGCATTGCCAGCTATATTGAAGCCGACATCTCACTCCCCGCAAATGGCCAAGGCGCTGTAGGCATAGAATGTCGCCTCGATGATGAACGAGTCAAGACCTTACTCGCCCCCCTTGAGCATACTGCTACTCGCTATCGAGTCACCGCTGAGCGGGCGATGAATACGCATCTTGAAGGGGGTTGCCAAGTCCCTATTGGTGCTTATGCTGAAATAAAAGACGAGACGCTGTATCTTCGAGGATTAGTAGGCAAGCCTGATGGCAGCTTAATTATTCGCTCCGAAGCTTCAGGACCTGTCTGTGAAGCAGAAAACATAGGTATTGCCTTGGCTAAGGATCTGCTAAATCAAGGCGCCAAAGATATTCTTGATGCCGTTTATCGCACCTAAGGTTAATCATTAATGAAAGTGCTACTGACTCGCCCTGAGGGAAAAAACCACGCTATGGCAGTAGCACTGGAAAAACAGGGTATTCCCTATGTGATAACGCCGCTTATCAAAATCCTTCCCACTTTCACATCGAATAGCCAAGATCGCTTCGCTCACGCCGATGCAATTATTTTTGTCAGCACGAATGCCGTGACATTCGCCAAGCAATTGCATTCCTCACCTTGGCCAACCGACATACCGTATTTTGCCGTCGGTCAAGCCACTCAGAAGGCCTTACTCGCCTTAGGTATTCAAGCCACTGCACCGAAAAAAGGGGCGCCACAAACAAGTGAAGGCGTTCTCGCCTTACCCGCACTCGCATCCATTAAAAATAAAAACATTCTCATTGTCAGAGGCACAGGTGGACGAGAGACACTGGCCGATACGCTCAAACAGCGCCAAGCACAAGTAACCTATTGGGAAGTCTACCAAAGAGTTCCTGTCGAATTGAAAGCAAATCAAATCACAAATCAATGGCAAATCGCCAAAATAGACACTATCATAGTGACCAGTGGCGAAATACTCAGCAATTTGATTAAATTGGTTCCAAATGAGTTATTTTCTTGGCTTCAAACTTGTCATATCATAGTCCCAAGTGCGAGAGTTGAACAACTTGCCTTTCAACATGGACTAGTGCACGTCACTAATGCAAAGGCCGCTAATGCAAATGCAATGATTAGCACACTAATAACTTAGTCCTTTATGGACATGTACCCAATTAACTTAAAGAGCACAAGACGACTTTAAACGGCTTATGTCTAAAATTGATATTTGTAGGATAGGTTTGAAGCATTAACATCACGCTTTCACTGTTTCTTTTTCGTTAAACAAGGTCACTTGTGATCGCACTTGGGTATTTATCATGGCAACTGAATAACCTGGTTGCTTTATTGCTTTCAAGGATTGTTAAATGGACAATAAAAAAACCGAGCTTGCTGCCAAAGAAACAAACAAAGAGGCCAAATCTTCACCTATCACCTCAGAACAAGCTCAATCAAAAGAGCCCACATTGACCGAGCACAAAACCCCCCCCCCATCAAACACAGGAAAAATATGGGGACTCCTTTTATTACTCGTGCTCATTACCGCTCTTGGTGCAGTGGGAGGCGGTTATCTTTATCAACAACTGCAAAATCAACAAAGTTCGACTCGCCTGCTTGAGCAAAAGCTCACTTCAGCCTTGGTCAAACCCAATGAAAAAATCAAGCAATTATCGATAGCACAAGGGCAACTAAAACAAACACTCAACCAAGAGTTGACCCAATTCAATAAAGCACAAACAGATCTAAAACAGCAAGTTGCACTGATAGCACAACGCAGTCCCAATACTTGGCGTGCAGAAGAAGCCCTCTATTTAGTCAGACTCGCAGGCCGAAAATTATGGCTAGAGCAAGATCCAAGAACCGCGGCCAGCTTACTCAAAGCCGCAGATGAGCGCATTGAATCTATGATGGATCCCTCTCTCACCCCTTTACGAAAAGCCTTATCTAAAGATATATCCGCCGTCCTTTCAATCAAAGAAGCAGATATATCAGGCACCGCCCTCACTCTTGATGATATTATCGACAACATCAACACACTCCCACTGCATCGCAGTGAAATGAATAAACCCAAACCAATCGATAGTGACAAAATGTCAAACTCCATCAGTGATTGGCAAACGAATTTAGCGAAATCTTGGCATGCATTGATTGATGATTTTGTGCTTATTCGCAAGCGTACCACAGATGCCGCACCTCTACTTGCACCGAATCAGCAGTGGTATCTAATTGAAAATATTCAAAATAAATTACTACAAGCACAGCTTGCCTTATACCGTCAAGATCAGGTTAATTATCGCAGCTCTTTGGCACTGGCTAAAAAATGGATCACACAGTATTTTGATTTAAGTAATGCCAAAGTCGCCGATACGATCACTACGTTAGACGCATTACTCACACTTAAAATTGAAACGACACAAATCAAACATTTTCAGTCAATGAAGTTGCTCACACAAGTCGTGAATTATGGTAATTTACTCAGTGAGGAGCCTCAATCATGATCCGCGCACTCATTTATCTTGCCATTATACTTATTGGTCTTTGTGTTAGTCCTTTTTTAGTCGGCAATACCGGGTACCTTTATATTGCCATTAGTGATTATCAGATAGAAACCAGTCTCGTTTTTGCTATTATTGCTATTGTTGTATTTTATAGCCTATTGCAACTGATTGAATTTACCTTGGTTTTTGTACTAAACCTCGTCATTAACAGCCGCTATTTACCGGAACGCTGGCGTAAAAACACAGCAAGAAAGCACACGCTTCTCGGCGCGCTTGCTTTAGCTGAAGAAGATTGGGAAAGTGCAGAAAAGGCCATGCTAAAAGGCGCTGCTAAAGGTGAAATACCCACATTAAATTATCTTGCTGCGGCCAGAGCCGCCCAACATCAATCCAATATTAAGGCTCGGAATAGCTATCTTAAAAAAGCAGAGAATGATCCTATTGCACGCAATGCGGTCACGACCACACGTGCAAGGTACCTCTTTCAACAAGGTGAATTAACACAAGCCCGTATCGAGCTGGATAAACTCGCTCCTACAAGTAAAAGTAAACCTGCTATTTTAAACTTGGCTATTGAGCTGTACCAAGCACAACAAGATTGGCAGGCTCTCAAACTAATTTTACCTATCCTCAAGAAAAAACAGTTACTATCAGACCAAGCATTAAAACAATTAACGCTCACGATTAATACTCAAATATTAACAGCTGCAGCTGAAACCGATTTACAAGCGCTAGAAAAATGCTGGCATTGGCTCAGCCGCTCTGAGCGAAAGCAGCCTGAATATCTTGCCTTGTACGCCATGGGTTTATTCAAAAATCAACAGCAAACTCAAGCATTAGATTTACTCATCAAACAGGCAAAAAAACACGCTTCAAAAGCCGTGTTTGACGCTTTAACACACCTTGTGAGCAAAAGCGATCTTGATACATTTAAACAGCTATTAGCATTAGAAACACGATATAGTGAAGATCCTGATTACCAAATGTGTATCGCCACTCTTTACCAACAGCAAGATGATTTTCAACAAGCTAAAATTTGGTGGCAAAAAGTGTGTCATAAAAAGGAAACCAAAGAAAATTTAGCTGCACTGGCTGCAGCCCAAAGCAAAGTTGGCGAACATAAAAGAGCGCTACAGAGTTACTTTAAAGCCGTAAACCTATAGATTAATTTTGACTAAAAAAGCCACCTTCAAGGTTAATGCCAGTAAGTTAAGCTTATTGGCATTTTTTATTTCTAGCATATCGCTGTGGTCTTCGTTTGACTGTGCGGGGAAAGGTTCGTGTTCGTCTGGGTTCCAAAATTAAACTTTCAACCATGGCATAAAAATGTTTAAGTTGACGGGG
>NZ_CANLZC010000013.1 GCF_947495455.1 uncultured Shewanella sp.
TCCGGTATTACAACTCAGTTAGGCCTCATCAATATAATGGAGGTTTAACACCTAACAGATCCGAACAATTATTTAAGCGCGAACATAAATCCGTGGCCAGAATTAGTTGACCACTTCAGTTGACTTTAAATGAAGTATTGAGATTATCTGACACTCATCATCCCGAGTTCAGGTTAAATACTGTTCAACAAGCAGAAAACCCAGTCAATATAACAAATGCTGAGCCACAAGAAGAAAGACATTCTTCTATACTCAAACAACGAACATGACCATCAAACAGAAATAATATGAATATGTTAATCTTAGGCGGTACAGGGGGCATAGGCTCAGCTTTAATCAAACATGTCCTTAAACAGCCAAATGTCACAAAAGTGTACGCCACTTTTCATACTCAGCCCCCTTCCTTGACCGATCCACGCTTACAATGGTTTAAAGTCGATATTACTCAAGAAGCAGCCATAGCACACTTAGCGGAACATATTCCATCATTAACCTTTCTTATCAATACTATTGGTATACTGCATACAAAAGAGGCACAGCCAGAAAAATCCTTAAAAAGCTTTGAGAGTGAATTTTTTAAACACAACATCAATACTAATGCACTACCCAGCATATTATTAGCCAAATACTTCTCCTGTCACCTTCGTCAGGATCAGCAAACTTACTTTATTAGTTTTTCAGCAAAAATAGGCAGTATCACAGATAACCATTTAGGTGGCTGGATCAGCTATCGAGCGTCAAAAGCCGCCCTTAATATGGCACTGAAAACCATTAGTATTGAATGGCGACATCAATTACCTCAATGCACTGTTATTGCTTTTCACCCCGGTACAACCGAGACAAGTTTATCTCAACCATTTCAAAAGAATGTTCCTCGCCAAAAACTCTTCACGCCAGACTATGTCGCTCAATGTTTAACGGACTTAATTCAGCGTCTCAAGCCACAAGATACGGGGACTTTTTTCAGTTACACTGGACGACCTATTCCTTGGTAATACACCTATGATCACCATACGCCAATCAATAACTTTCATTACACTGCTTTTATTCGTTTTTGAACTTAAACACACTATCGGTAAGCCATGAAGACGCCCCTTTTGCTTCCAAGTCATCTATTATCAATAACAATAACCTTGCGCTGACAATTGACTACTTTTTAATGTAAAACCTATTCCAAATAGCCATTAAGCAGACCTTTACTTTTATTGCCAACCATGAAGATTTGTCAATAGTGGTGTTAGCCAGAGCTATGCCAAAAGAGTATATCGGCTCAAAGCGATAACCAATCCTAAAAACGAGCGGGCTATTTGCCCCCCGCCAAATCAATAAAAGATCCCGTGACATAACTGGCCTCATCACTCAACAGCCAAGCAATGGCATGAGCCACTTCATTTGGCGTGCCGCCACGCTTGAGAGGAATGTGAGGCGCTAACCTTTCGACTCGATTAGGCTCACCACCATTTGCATGCATTTGTGTATGAATAAAACCCGGTCTAACACTATTCACTCGAATACCAAGTTCTGCCACTTCTAATGATAACCCTTTCGTTAGTGTATCCATGGCGCCTTTAGACGCTGCATAATCGATATACCTGTGATGCTGCAAGATACCTGTTTTCAGAGTGCGTAAAAGTGCGTAATTCAAGGCGTATGATTGCAGAAATGCTTATTGCCTTTTAAGATCATACAACGTAGAAGTATGTGCTTTTACCCACTCCCAAAGGGCTGGTTTAAAAGTCTTTTATGTTGCGTTACTGAACATTGGCTTAGAACAACTAGGCTCACTGTTCAAAGCCTTACCTAAAAGACTTTTTATTCCAGCTGAACCCTGTATCTTGCAGCATCACAGGTATCACTCAAAAGGCGCGCCACTTCTTGCCGCCGCTGATGACACGTTCACTATTGCCCCCTTTGAATCAATGCGCTGAATGAATTCCTTAGCGCACAAAAAACAGCTGGTGACATTCGTTTGCATCATTTGGTTAAATCGCGCAACATCAAGATCCACCAGCCGCTTTTGTGGCAATAACATACCGGCATTGTTCACTAAATGGGTCACTTTGCCTAGCTGATGTTCAACTTGATCAAATAATTGAATCACATCGCTTTCTTGAGACACATCCCCTTGTACAGCAATTGCCACTCCACCCGCTTGACGTATTTGACTCACTAACGTATCGGCACAAGATTGCTGCACTCGGTAATTAACACAAACCCTATAACCTTGAGAGGCCAATAACTGTGCCGTTGCCGCACCAATGCCTCGTCCAGCGCCTGTGACTATGACCACTTTCTTTATTTGTTCCATTATTGATCCCTAACGCCTCGTTATAATAGATTCATTCCCCATGAATTTAATCAACAAAACAAAGTGAATCAATATTATTCTGTAACTTATTAAAAATTAATCATAAAGAGTAACCAAAGGTCACTAAATAATGCCACACTTTCTTTAAATCCTGAGGATCATCTAATCCTAAGTTGCAGCGCTCTCCAATTAAATCAGGGGTAATAACCCCTTTATGGGCCAACATTTTGGCTAGCTCAACAATTTTCTTACCGCGATATGACTCATGTTGTTCAACAACTTGAACAGACACGCTAAAGCCTTTATGCCATGTCAATTCACAGGGCAATTGACGTGCTTGCCGCTCTATCTCAGTACCCGAATAGATAGGATCTAACACTAATGACGCCACATCATATTCAATATTAATGTCCCCATGAATATGAGCTTCAATATAATTATCTAATGCTTCCCAGTGCTCAGGTAATGGCTGTTCCGCTAACTGAATAAGGCTCGCGGCCTGATGATATGTCGCAAAGTGCTGTGGCTTAAAATAACTATCAGGATAGCAAAAAGTGGTACGCGCTAACGTTTTTGGGGTTAACCGAAAATGCGCCGATCCGAATCGAGGTGATGCACCTATAACCTGTTTTCGGTAATTCAACGCCCCATATTTAGGGCGTTCAATAGGCAAACAAGTATCATACACGCCATCAAACGCCCTTGATTCCCACTGCCATCGTTTGCCACCATGATATGCCGTTAAACTGCCATTACTGGTATGCGTTTCAAATTGAGAGCTGAGTTTACCACTTTGTGCCATGGCGATCAGAACAGGCTGCCCGTTTGCCGTTAAGCGATCAGGATGGAAATTAATGGTCACTTCACAGTCAAGTTTAGGCCTTTCTCCCTTAGCGCGACGCTCGATAATCTCAATGACCTGATTTTGCGCCTGAGTTAACCCTTTCATGATACAACTCACTCTTTAAACCTGTTATTGCTCATTTATATACCCGTGACTGATGAATCCCCAGTTTTTTAGTCACGGGTATATCTTCTCAGTCAAAAGGACGCAGAGCTTTCACTTCTTCTGATGTGATCTTTCCATCTCCTTGGCCGTAAGTGCGAGTAAGAAAATTAACTAAAATGGCCACTTGCTCGTCAGACTAATCAGAAAGATGTGCCGAAAATGCGGGCATTAAAATATCACCCTGATTATTATTACGATGGACACCATTCAGATACAACTCATTCTTTAAACCTGTTATTGCTCATTTATATCTTCTCAGTCAAAAGGACGCAGAACTTTCACTTCTTTTGATGTGATCTTCCCATCTCCTTGGCCGTAAGTGCGAGTAAGAAAATTAACTAAAATGGACACTTGCTCATCAGATAGGTGTGTCGAAAATGCGGGCATTAAAATTTCACCCTGATTATTATTACGATGAACACCCTTTAAAATGACCTGAATTAAATTACTTGGGTTATCACTTCCCACCACGCTATTATGATAAAGTGACGGATAATAACCATCAGGCGATCCACTGCCATCAACGTCATGGCAAGCACTGCAGTTTTCCATATAGAGGAATTTTCCCGGCATTGTTTGCTTCGCTTCTGCTATCGGTACACCACGTAATTCAATATCCTGTGGTATCGCATTGCCTTGTTCAAACCGCGACTTCCCCGTGCCAGATACGGCTGGAACATCCCGTAAATACACAGCAATAGCATTTAGATCCGCAGCGGTTAAATAACGTAAACTATACTCGATCACTTTTCCCATTGGCCCTGCGGCTTGAGCTTTACCCGCCACTGAGCCAGTTTTAAGATATTCTACTATCTGTTCATGGCGCCAATTACCCAGTCCATAGTTCAAATCATTGGTAATGTTGAACCCATGCCAGCCCGCAAAATTCGCCCCAGCAAGAAACCCTTTTTCACGCTCGTTGTTGGCAATGGTTTGTAATGCCCATCCCCTTGGCGTATGGCAGCTGCCGCAGTGGGCTGGCCCTTGTACTAAATAGGCCCCTCGATTCCATTCTTGCGTTTGACTAGAGTCTATCTGATAAGCACCTTGGGTATGAAACAACCCATTCCAAACCGCGAGTGTCCATCGCATCATAGTGATAGGCAGATCATTTTCATGGTTGATTTGATGAATCGGTGGCACAGAAGTCATAAAATAGTGATACAAGGCTTCAATGTCTGCATCAGATAATTTGGTGTACTCAGTGTAAGGCATTGCAGGATATAAATAGCGCCCATCTCGACGGATCCCAGCACGTAACACCCGTTTAAAATCTGCCAACGAATAGTGACCAATGCCCGTTTCTTTATCTGGAGTAATATTCGTCGAATAAGTCATTCCATTTGGCAATGAGATAGGCAGCCCACCCGCATAAGGTAGATTGGGGGAGCCAGTGTGACAGGCAAGACAGTCAGACATCTTAGCAACATACTCTCCTCGACTCATACCCTCTGGAGTGAGCCTTGTCTCTACCTGCATCTTTGACTGACTCTCGACACTGAAAGGTGTCGATATATTGAGAAAAGTGAGACTCAACACCACCAGCCCTCCACAGATGAGCATAGTGCTGAACAACACAAAAAGATAACGTGGCATATTACATTTCCCGTTTCAGTGTATCAGCAATACGTAACGAAAGCGCTGCTATGGTCAATGTGCAGTTAACGCTGCCCGAGGTTGGCATAGTGCCAGAACTGGCAATAAACAAATTTGGATGATCATGTGTACGACAATCACCATCGACAACACTGTCCTTAGCGCTGCTGCCCATTAGAGTGGTGCCACAGATATGATGATTATTAAACAATCTGTCACTATGGTGTATGTTCGTGCCCTCCATGACTTTGGCTATCTTGTTGTATACTTCACGAGTATGGACAATACTACGTTTAACATAGTCATCAATTTCATAATAAAACGTAGGTCTCGCTATCCCCAATCCATCACGGTAAGCACGACTCGGAATGATTCGATTTTCTGGGTGAGGTAACTGCTCATGAAAACTGGAAAACTCCACGTAACGCGCGGCTTTATCTCGAATCTCACTATCAAGTTGCGCACCAATAATCAAGCGATCTTGGGCAAGGATCTCTTGTGTCATCTGTTCGGTACGGTTCAAATTGGACAGTTGCAGTTTTTTACCTGCATAATGTGAACGAAACCGACCATCACGCCAGCCAACAATTGACGTCATCTCCTGTGGCCCTCGGCCCGGCCACAACCTCTCTTTAACAAAAAAACGCACACCCACACCGAGATGATCCATCAAGTTCCTTCCAACCATGTCTGAACTATTGCCAATTTCAGAGTTCAACATTAGCTTAGGTGTTTCAATGCCGTTCGCAGCGAGAACGAAATACTGACCTTCAACTTTGACGGACTCACCTTCAGGCGTTTTGTAATGCACCGCCACAATACGCTTTTCCGGCCCTTTTTCAATGTGATACACAACAGCCTTAGAGATGAGCTTGGCCCCTGCCGCCTCCGCTTTTTCAACATGAGTAATGCCACAATACATGGCACCAATGGGGCAAATAGGGATACAGTTATTACTGCCACAACAAGTGGGGCGCTTATCATAAGGACGACTATTACGGGCGACAGGCTCAGTGACCATATTAAAGCCATTAGCATTCAACCGTGCCTTAATCACTTGCTCATTATATGAAATCGGTAATGCCGCCATGGGATAAGGTTGAGAACGGGGTGAACCAAGCTCTTCATCATTAGGACCCGATACCCCTAAAGCTTCTTCTGCACTTTGATACCAAGGTTCTAGATCTGTGTAGGTAATAGGCCAGTCGCGACCAACACCATAGTTAGATTTTAGCCGAAAGTCGACGGGCAAAAAACGCCAAGTCGACCCCGCCCAATGCCAAGTCGTTCCTCCCACGGCTCTAACATACTGAACTTGGTAAGCTTGCTCCCCTTGTTGAATAAAGTAAGCATTATTTGGTTCATATTCTGGATGAGGTGCATAGTGCGTGCTAGGGTAAGGTGCCATAGAATTCGTTTTATTTGGGTGATTACGAAACCGTTCAACCAATTCACCTCTGGTATAACGAGGGCCCGCTTCAAGTAACAAGACTGAGTTCCCCTTTAACGCTAATTGATGTGCAATTAATCCCCCCGCGACACCGGAACCCACAATAACCACATCCGCTTTTTTCACTGTCATTATGGCGTCCTTTCTCTTGGCTCAATCGCCCAAAACCCAGGTTTGTTAGGACAATAACTACGCACCCCTAACACGTCATCAACGGCATTAAAGCCCAAACCATGACGATATGTGATCACTTGTGCATGCGTCCCTTTTCCCACCATGCCTGTATACCATGCACAAAGGATCTGTTTAGCGGTAACGGCTGAACTCGAGCTTAGCTGAGAAGCTAAAGCCCCTTCATTGGCAGTTTCACATTCAGTTGCCAATGCCCTTAACGTAATATCAAAGAAGGGATATTCCGCCTTTAACGCATGATAAAAACGCGTACTCAACACAGGCATCAAACCCTTTGTCTCAGTTAATCGCTCTGACACAGTAAGAAAGAGATAATTGGGTGACAGTGAGCCTAGTAACGAGCTCGTCACTGCTTCTAAAGGAGATGGCGATGCCAATGTCAATGCACCAATGGACGCGACACTCTTTAAGAGTTGTCGACGTGTCATAGGGTGAGATAAAAATCTAATGTTAAACGATGCTTGATCCATAATAATTTCACAATACCAAACGGAGTCCATCCTAGATCACAAGACATCTCATATAAAAAATCCTGCAAAAATTATGTAAATACACTGTAAGGGTCTAGGACATATTAACTTCCCCTGCCTATCAAGCCCTGCCTATCAAGCCCTGCCTACCAAGCCCTATCTACCAAGCCCTCCCCCATCAAGCTTAGTCAAAACACATTAAAAAAACATCAGCACGCCCACAACGAATACCAATATCGCATATACTTTTTGCAAGTAGACTTTTGGAAGCTTTGCGCCTATTTTTACTCCTACAGCAGCCATTACCGCACTGGGGATCAACGAAAAAGCCACAATATATATATTCACAAAGCCCAATTGACCATGAATATACACATGACGAAGCTGAAATATGCCCGTGGTGATAAGCAATACCACCCCCATTGATGATAGCAATAGCCCTAAAAAAGTACTGCAACCGATAGCAAGACGTAAACGAATGCCACATTTACATAAATACGGTACAGTAAAGACAGGAACACCCAGTAAAAACCACCAAAGACCTTGTAAAAAAGTTAAAAAATGATGATAGCTCGACGTCAAAGACCATTTTGTTTTATCACTCTGTTGGTCATAACTCCAAAACCAAAAAGCAACCGCTATGATCAGAACAGAAAACAGATGTTTCACACCGCCACTGGAAATAATATTGAGTAGACCAATGGCCACCAAACTCCCTACAACGAGTCCCGGCAACATTATTTTTACTATCACAGCCTTAACATAGCCACTTCGCCATTGCATGTAGGCCGCAGATAAACCAAGCAGCATAGCCCCCATAGCAGCGGTGCCTATTGCCGCCTGCATCTGATAAGCCTCAACCTCAGGAAATTGACGTAAAATATAATAAAAACCCGGCACCAAAATTAACCCAGCGCCACTGCCAAACACGCCGTATACAAAACCCGCCAGTCCACCGATTAACACACACTCAACAGCAAATATGGGCCACTCTATCAGCATGATATTCCTTTATTCTTATTCGACGCTAAACTAACTATAGCTGTAAAAGGATCACAACTTCAAAAACTCATCATTGCAGGACTCAAATCCACCTAAAGAAGTGTTAAAATTGATAGGAAAAATAGTGATGGGTGCGCTAAATGCGAGAAATATCATCCAATTGGCTACGTTGACATTGACTCTATCACTCAATCAAATCATAGAATAACGGCCATAGCCTTTTACGTAGGTGCAGCCCGCGCTATTATCAGCTCCACAGCAACTCCCTGTGCTGTAACATAAAAAATTTCAATTCATTGGTTTAAGTTAACCTGTTAGTGTCTATCAAAACATATTAATAACGCTATAAAAGGACATAATTTATCAGTCACGGAAGTAAACTCGCCATCTGATACCAATCTAAGTAAACAGATGGCGACAAAAATTTAACTGCTCAGGATTATTTTTCAATACCCGTAATTTCACTGTCACTCGCATCAAACTGATAAAGCCTGAACACAGCCCCACTGGTGCCTGTGGTATTGGTCGAAGGATCCATTTCATCTGTCACACTGCCATCACTGTCTAACCATACGGCAACCCCCGTTCCACCACAATCACAAGAAAGATAGTCACCGGAAGACAGTTTTTGTGCTGAACCCACACTATTTTCTTGGTAACCAATATCAGCCGCTAAATCGGTTTCAAAAGGACCGTAAAGATCATCAATACCTTCACTGTCATCGCCTAGAGTATAATAACCATCAGAGTCAATAGGTGGCGTCATTTCAATCACCTGACTGCTGGTTTCACCTTTATTGTTGTTATACATCAAAAAGGTGCCAAATCCATTACTGGCATCTGAATCCAGTACCAGATTGACATCATGCACACCACTTAAAAAAGTATAAGTGTCATTTTCGTAACCATAGGCTTGAGGATTTCCCCATCGATACAGTAAATCTCCACCTTTATCATAGGTTCCACCAGATGATGTGGCAGCTTCTGCTGTGGTTGTTGAATGATCAATAACCCAAAGCTCACTGTATGTATTTGATGAAACTATGATTTGATCAAAATCTTCAATATAATGAATATTATTTAAATGAATAATATCATCAGTACTACTGCTAATATAATTGATATCAATTTTTTCAGGATGATCGATAATGTCTTCATCAGTATAATTATCTTCCTCATCCGCGTATTGGTTTTGGATCAAATGATCCCAAGCATTCCACTGCCACACGACTTCCCAGCTATTAGTGCCATCATCATTTTCAGTACGTTCAACTTCAATAATCCGCTCTGACAAAATACCATTAGTTTCATCGATAAGATCCGGATCTCTGCCAGCTGCAACAGCTTCATCATAAGACTTTCTCACCCAAACCAGCATCAAAATATTACCACTGGGCAAAATTGCGATATCATGATGGGGCATAGTGTCGTCATAATCCTCCCCCAAATCATCCTGATAATTTAATGTCCAATCAATAACAGTATCACCGCTGTCTGCATCAATATAACTGCGCTCAACCACGCCACCAAAATTAAAGCTAGGCTGGTTTTGGTAAAATAAATTATCATCTGTTGCAATATTGTCTTCATCATAACCTGTGCGAACCAGGTAACCTTCACTGTCTAAATAGGTCACAAGACCCGGTTTATAATCACTGCTCCACTCATAGGTTTGATTATTATCTTCATCCACTAAATAAGTCGATGTTGATGACATAGGCGCATAAAGCACGTATGCCGTGTCATCTGAACTATCAGTATCATCACTGCTGGTATCGGTAGTTTCTGTGGTACTCCACACTGTATCGAGATCGCTGAATTTACAGCCGAAAAGCAAAAAAGGGAATAATAAGGCTAAACAAGGCGCTGAAGGTGCTATTTTTTTTAATGAGAATGACATTATACTGACTCATTTCAATCTAGATAGAAGACAAGCAGTATGACGGATCCTATCAACGCTGTTCAATTGACCAAAGATTAAAAATAAATAAAGACATGTATATAAAGTTAAAAATAACGAGTCAGCATCAGGATTAAATAAAGTCAACACGCATAAGAAACTATCTTCTATCACCCAAGCCTGTAATGATTTAAGCGAGGTTCTTTCGCGTCTTCAAAGTCAAGGATAATCTCTAAAATGAACATCTCTATCAATATAAGGGTCCAAGGCAAATAAACCATCAGGTTAGATGATTTATACCAATTCCATTATATAAGTGATCTTTCAGCGGGAATTCAACATGCTGTAGGCAAGGCAGATGGTTGAAGCTAATAGTCATTCTATATCGAAAGCAGCTAACGTAGCATAAAGTATGTTGAAACCCGCACAAAGTGAGCTGCTCAGACATTCCACTTCTGCGTTACATTCATTTGAAAGGGAATCACCATTACAGCATAAATGCGCCTTGAATTGAAAAGCCTGAGAAGCTCTGAATTGATCATCTATATAATGGAATTGGTATTATTTGCCTATAGTGTCATTCCCCAATATTCTCGCTACGCGGATGACATGGCCCATCAAAGCTAAAAGCCATTTTATTCCGTAGTAGAACATGAGTCAGGATTATAGTCATAAATATGACTGGTAATTGTTTGACCATTTAATGTAAAAACGCCCTGAGTTTGTATCTTTTTTGTCATCACTTCAGGTGGCTTTTGGGGGTCATAGTTTTGCCATTGTGATGAGGGACCTGAACGATACTGCACAAAGAAGTGATTGTTATTAATAGGGTAGAATTTCATTACCCATTGGTTTTGGTCATTAATACAGGGAATAGCGGGTGTCACACGAAAATCAGTGATGCCGTAGTCTTCAAATAATAGCGGCAGTGTACTTTGCCCAATACGCTTAATAAACTGCGGAAAGTTTCTGGCCTTTGGATTGCTCCAAGCCGTTTCGGCTAGGCCTAACACTTTAGGAAACAACATATATTCTAAGTGATCAACCGATGTAATATTTTCCCCCCATAACGCGCCTGATACACCCAAGACATTATTCGTCTCAGTCACATCTTCTTCAGGATCGTAAGTGTACGCCGTATATTCATCAGTATAGCCAGCCCAATTGTATCCTTTCTCCCATGGTAAATCACCATAGGCTAAATCAAAGTAAACAGCGGATGCCAACACCATCACGGTGTTATAACCCGCATCAGCCCAAGTCACGCCTGCATCTTGGCTGGTCCAAGTATAAATCCTGATGTCTTTATCAAGTACCTGATTATTAAGTGGGTTAGTTTCAGGCACATCATCCCACACTGCCAACTCGAATCCTTCTTTTTCTGCAAGCTGTTTAACTTTATCGATAAAATAGAAATGCAGATAATTCTTCTTGTCATCATCACTTAAATTAGCAGCAGGTGTTAAAAGTTGACTACAAGCGGGTGAATCGAGCCAAGCGCCCGATGAGACCTCATCGGAACCAATATGTAAAATAGGCGTGGTTTGAAAGTCTTGGCGAACGAGTGCTAACGCATCACCAATTTTTTTATAAGCAGAATCTAAACAAGGATTAATGGTATTATCATGATACCATTGAGGCGTCGTGTAGTAAGAAGCATCTTTAGGATCAATCAGATCGTCAGGATAGGATTTAATAAAAGCCCTAGCATGACCGGGTAAATCAATTTCTGGAATAATGGTAATGAATCTCTCTTTAGCATAGCTAACCATTTCAGCTATTTGCTCTTTAGTATAATAACCGGGTTGTGTCGATGGGTAAGGTGTACCACCAGAACCTTGAGTGGGAATATTAAGATTGGTGCTATATGGCCCTTCCTTGTATTCGTTAGGTAACACATGGCTATTGAATCCTCTCGCTAGACCCGTATGAGTCTTGCCTTGATAGTTTGACTCAACCGGATCAGACAAATTGCTTAAATCTGAAGATCCAGAGGCATCAATACGCCAGCCTTCGTCATCGGTGAGGTGAAGTTGCAAATTATTCAGCTTCAATAACGACATAGAGTCTATGACTTTTTTCACGGTTTCAACAGTTTGAAAATGGCGCGTCACATCTAACATTAACCCTCTATAATCATATTCAGGATAATCGGTGATCCTGAGTATGGGTAACTTAAATTGACCTGTCATTAATGCTCGCTGTTTTGCCGCATAGAGTATTTGTTTCAACGTTTGCTCGCCATAGAATAAGCCCTGATCAGTTGTTGCAGTCACCTTAATGCCTTCTTCTGAGCTAATGGTTAATGTATAACCTTGCTGCTTTTGAAAATCGTCCAGATCCGCATGAGTCGAAAGATCGGAACCTATGGTGAGCTTAATGGGTAAAGTGACGGGATCTTGTGATGGTGTCATATCCAATGCTGTAATAAAGTCAGAAAGCTGAGTCGCCCCTTGCAAATTAAAACTTGTGACGCTAATGCTATTCGCCTTATCAATATCAATTTCTTGCGGCAAGGGGGAAACACTCAAGGATGTAACGAATTTTGATGCAGCCAGCTTTTCTTGGCCTGACTCATCTTGACCTAACTTTTCTTGACCGACATAGGGGTAATAATTGTTGTAGTCATAATCGCCAGTTGTTTCCAGTAAGGCAATATTGTTAAATACTGAGTCATCTGGAATATCAACGACATTGGTGACTGTTTTATCCTCGTCGACTTGGATTATAAAATAACCAGATGGTGGCCCGGAAATATTGCTGGGAGCACCAGAAACACCAGTAATTTTAAAACTCAGCGTATCTTTTGTGCTGTTATTGGGTTCAATAACATAGAAATCACCAAGATTGCTTTCATCTTGACATTCAGTAACATAAGTTGGACATCCACCTTGTAAATTGATGAGCGCTCCATCTCCAGTCACTTCTGAAATAGGTAAATAACTATTAAATCCTAACAGCCATTTTTGATCCGGCCGACTATCGACACCACTGACGGTTATCGTGGCCTCGTAATCCGTTGATTCATCATTGGTAAGAGTATAATCAATACGAGGTGAAGCAAAAGCCGTTAAGGGGAGAAATATTGTAACGATAAGATATGATGTAACATTCCTCAATAATGAGGTTAATTTGGACGACATAACCATTTTAACACCTACTATGAGAGTAATTAAACAGCTTCATTACAATACGTTGTATATTTTACAAACGATATATAATGATAAGACAAATAAAATGAAATCCTTTTGAATGATAGTTGAGTAAATGGATAACGTCATTACTATGTGACGCCATAACGAAGGTCATAGTTCATGACATTGACTCGCACTTAAAGATTAGTACAAAGATCTAGCTTTAGCCTTAGTGATAGAGTGTATTAATGATGGCATGTTGTGGAAAGCACCAAAAGCTTAACATTAACTATTGACGCCATAGCCTCTCTGGCACGTAAAACTCAACCAAACTTTGTTCGCCGTGTATTAGCCGAACGCTCACATTATTTTCCGAGTCTACATAAGGAATATATAATATGTAGCCGCGTTAAGGTATCAGTAACGTTACACAAAGCCTCGGCATTACAACTTAAACACTAAACTCAATTTAGAGTAAAAAATGCGATGGCATTACGAATCACTCTTAAACGCTTTGTTATGCGAACTTTCCCACTCTGCTGATTGAATAGTTGTGGCAATAAGCTCTTCAAAAAGTGCTAACTGCCCAGCTGGAATTAATTGATTTTGTATAATTTTTCGTTTATTTGAGTCAAAAAGCCGCTCTGCAAGCCAACCAATGAGATACATCACTGACAGACAACCTCCAGCAGTGGCTATGTTGCCTTCTACCACAAGAGGTCGATTCTGAACATCTCCTCCCATACTTTGCAGCACGCCCTTAGCATCTGGGTTCGTCGTTAACCGCTTACCTTTTAGTAGACCTAACTCATGCAGAATAAATGACCCCGCACAAATAGAACCAATTAGCTGCTTATTTGGGTCAAGATTCAGCGCTGACATAAATCCAGTATCTTTCAAGGCTGCAGGGATACCACGTTTACCGCTAGTGATAAGCACTGCATCTTGATCCGTTACCTCTGAAACATGTCCGTCAGTGCTAACTTTCATACCAAGGTGGGAATAATGTTCAGGTTTAGTTCCCAGTATACTAACCGTCCAACTATCACTTGTTCGCCCAAGCAAATCATACATAAGAAAAAAATCTACATCAGTAAAACCATCAAACAAAACAACGCCGACTTTGTACATAAAATTTTATCTCTTTCGTTGATCTCATAAACAAATAACAAATGAAGACATATATGGACACTCCTGATTTATCTAGACGCACTGTGTGTCTTGATTGTGTTCACTTAGTTGTGCTCTGCTATGTCTTTTGCTGACACTAATCCTAATGCGACGATAATATTGAATATAAAGTCTATTTAATAACCTTCGCTTATCTTAACCTGCTAACCTTTGCATAGCACACATGAGCGTTTTTCTTACCTTAATCATCATTATGATTAACACTATAAAAAACAGTTAATCAATAATTTTATTATCTATTACAATCACTTTTATCACTAGAAACCACAAACATCAGCTTATTAAGCCCGCCTCTTTGTTATAGAGCGATGTCAGTGTATACCTTGAGCGTGCATAAATAGCCAGCATCGAGACTAATGACCACATTGAGTAAGTAGCGAGTAAGTCAGAAGGAGTTAATTTTAATAACCAAGGCCTATTAGACCTTGGCTAGATGTCTTTAGCTTTCAAAAGTCAAAACAAACTTGACTCAACGTGAAGCGTCCATATATGTCTTGGTTGTGCTTGCTTGTGTCTTTATTGTTAGCCATTTTTCTCCGACTTAATTTGAAATTCAACAGAGGGACCTAGCTGAAGTAGATTTGATATTGAAATTACTTCAGCGGTCATATCAATTGGTTTTTGATACTTTGGGTGCCCGTCTACCCAAGCAACCATAAACGCACCTACACGGCCTTTTACTTCTACAGGCATCAATGGTACTTGGTGACCTACCAATGGATTTTCTCCATTGCGTATATTTTTAGATTTTAGATAGACACCAAACTCCTCAAATTTGTACGGGGAACCTTCTGGTATTTTGACTTTAACAATTACGCTACCAGCATCGATACAACTTACACCGTCAGAATCTCCCCCTCGATTTACCTCGACCGAAACAACCTCTAATTTCGGCAAGCCAATAACAAAGCCTGTCTTCTTATTTGTGTGCCACTTATGGGCATCCTCATTCGGTTGAAAGACTCTACTTTGCAATGGCGAACATGAATAGGTAGCAAAGCTGGAAAGCATTAATGAAATAAAGATTAAATATCGTAGTCTCATAGTTTGACCTGATGGCTAACGCCGCGCTCTGCGGCAAATTTGGAGCGCCAGCGAGTAAATTTTCCGTAGCAGCACCTTGTTAGGCGATTTACGCCAATTTAATTTCACAACCCTTGAACACATCTTGTCCTGAAATCCACAAAGTGGCCGCATCCTCAGTCTCCAAGGCAACCAAAATAGCCTTAGTTAGCTCGTAGTTGCCATGAAAACTCGTTGGTAGAGATTTCTGTAATCCACTTCGATATCCAGATAGTACGGCCGTGTACGTTACATGCTGCGCTTTTTCTTCAGTAATACTACCTGGAGGAAAGCCTTTTGGTTTTGCAGCAATACATTCCTTCAGGTTAAGTGATGTATGCTTCTGACATAACAAAGGACGCACTTTATATATTTGGCACTTACCTTTCTCTAAGAATGCACATGGCAGATTAAGAGTTCCCCTCTGTTCAGGCGTCTTTTCTTCAATCTTGCTGTTTAAAGTATTCAGTTTATAGATGAACCGTTGAACGAGCTTCGATTTCCGCTGTGTTAAGTAATCAGCAATCCTCAAAGCTTCTGGAGCCGTTATAGAAACCGACTGGTAGCAACAATGATCGCATTTGGTTCTACACGCAATGCTAGGGGTTCTCGGGTCTACGACTTTATCTCGCATATTTTTTGCAAAGTCGCCTGCATTTTCTACGACGCCACATAAGGTCGACGCATCTGCTGATTCTGCAATTCTTACCTGGACTTCTGATTCTTCTGCATCAGCTATACCTGACAGAAATTCTTGTTCATTATTCAAGCGACCTCCATGCTCTCATTTCGCCTAACGCCTTTAGCAGCGGCGAGCGTAGCGAGTCCAGCCCACGGGTGTTTTTCCCTGGGCTGGACTCGCTAAACTTGTTATGTGATTGTATTGCACTTTGCTTACTAACCCTTTTTATTAGTGAATGCGGAATAAGCAAGGTAACAGATTAAAAATAAACATATTAATGCACAAACATTTCTAGCTCTGTTAGGAGGTACGAGGCCTCGCCATCGCTTGGCACAAACCAGTGTATAAATGGCACTGGACCAACCAAACCTTGATACATCCAAACTCGCCACCACAAGAGAGTAGCGCCATATGAGATTATGATTGCGAGCAGCGTTAAAACAGCCTTCTTGAAGTTAACTTTCATCGTGCCTTCTTACACATAACACCTCAAACACCGGCACAGCTATGCTGCGTCCGCGTGCTTTGACTTGTTAGTAGCTTTCTCTAAAAACTCTCCCGAAAAGTCTAAGATCGCTCTTATCTTAGATACATCTTTCTCAAGTTGTTTAAACCAACTCTCATAGAGGTCTCCACACTCAGAGAACATATTTCTTAGTTCACTATCCTCAGCATCCATAATAGCTTCATAGTTTGGGCTATCTGTTTCATAGCTGTGCATATTTGCAAAGAAAGCTGTTACTTTAGCACTTCTAAAAACCTGAGATGATCTGCTATTGAGTTTATTTGATAAGGTGGCTAGCTCATTTGAGATGAGCATGAGGTTTTCTTGAGAAGCTTTGCTTATTTTCGCAACAGCATTAGTGAAATGACTTGGATCATCATCATGAATCTCTAACATCTCGGCGTTTTCAACAATAGAGTCATCTATCTCTCTTTTCAAACTCAATAGCTCGCTGTAAACCGATATTCTCCTTTCAAAGAGATCTTGATACTTTTCCTTAGAGATGGATGCGTATGCCTCGTACTTTAGAAATTCCGTTTTAAATTGGCTTTGAACTTCATCCATTTTGCTAGCATGTTCAAGTCTCACTAACTCTAAGTCCTTGGCGTGATTATCTTTAAGTGCCTGCAGCTCCACATTGCTCCTAGCCTTAAACGCCTCAAGTTCCATTTTGTGCTTTGCCAAGTCGCCGTTAATTATTCTTTTGGTGTTCACATTCCCTAAAAAAGCAGCCAAAGCGATCAGGACAGCAGATACTCCCCCAAATGGTAGTAATATCTGATTTATAAACTCTGACAATTCCAATTTAATTTTCCTTCGGTAAGTTATCTAAGACTACTAACGCCCCATTCAGGGGCTGATAATAGTTTGCTAAAATGTGAAGCGAAGCGGAACCGAGCAAGCTGTTAGCAGTCCCGTTACTGTAATGGCTTGTTATGTGATGATTTTACTCTCAATTTTTTTAGCTGATGCCTCAATGGACATTGCTGTATTATCTATCTGAAATGTTTCCACATTTGGTATATTGACAGAGAAATTAAACCTTTCTAAATAATCATCCAGATATTCTTTTGATTGGATTTTATTGGTATTGTGGCGGCCAGTATTAGTAACTCTTTTTACATGCTCATCGTAGTCACATGTTAGTCGTATAAAGTTTGCATTAATACCAGATTCACGCAAAAACTCTAATAGTCCTTCAATAAAGTAATCGCTGAAAGGATGAACATAGCAAAAGGTAAAAACAACGCCTTTAGCATTGTTTTCAAGGAGTTTTTGAAAGGCGTCCAGACAAATTTTACGTTGATAAACCTCAAAACCATCGTTACCAAAACCAATAACTGCACATGCAACATCAAAAGCCAAATGTTGTGGAAATACATGCCAACCATTTCTTTTGGCAAGTTCACGTCCAACACTCTCTTTTCCAATCCCTGAGGGTCCATATATCATTGCAAATTTCAAATGAATTCTTCCTGAGTCGCATAACAGCTTATTCAACAGCAGCAGGATAATTTTTCACACTGATTACTCTTTTATTAAAACAAATCGTTAAGCTAGAGTACACTGATAACCAATTGTTAATCAATATGAATATTATTCAACCTACGCTATAAGTTGAAACAGCCAACAAAATACTCTTAAATGATACTTATGTAAACATAATGCTTACCACTAAGCTAAACCAATACAAAACCATCGAGATAGCTCACACTTTTCCCATAAAGCTAATTCGCAGACGTCCCCCTTTCCTTTTCCAATCAGTGTAAGTGAATTCGAGGGCTTCGATTTCAAGGATGAAATCGCAGAGCGCCCATGGATGGGTCTACAGCATCCCGAGAGTTACTTGCACATAAGCCTGCGGCAAGCAATTGATATATTGGAAGAGCCTAAAGTACAAACACACTTAATTAATAACCAATAACACTTCCTTATTAAATTTGTGATGTCCACATTAGTGGGGATCCACGACCTTAGCCTCACCGCAGGTGATAAAGAATAATCATACACACTTCCATTAAGCAAAGCTTAATATTCATAAGCCAACTGTCGATTAATAAGAAGGACTCAAACCTCACCAGCCATGGAATGATTAATTCAAAGGCAATAATACTGGCCAAATTAACATCAGGGCTAAAACAGCCATAAAAAAACCGTGCTGCTTTGCACGGTTTTATATGTGTGAAACCTTACTGTAAATCGGTTAACCGATTAACCGATTTTCTCCAATCCACCCATATAAGGACGCAGGGCTTCTGGCACAGCAATGCTGCCATCGGCATTTTGATAATTCTCTAAAATGGCCACTAAGGTTCTGCCTACTGCCAATGCCGAGCCATTGAGTGTATGCAATAATGACGGTTTTTTCGCGCCTTTGGCTTTAAAACGCGCTTGCATGCGTCTGGCTTGGAAATCTTGCGTATTACTGCAAGATGAAATTTCACGGTAGGTATTTTGCGCTGGCAGCCAAACTTCAATATCATAGGTTTTACTGGCGGTAAAGCCCATGTCACCGGTACACAAGATCACCGTTCGGTACGGCAGACCTAACTTTTCTAGCACCACTTCTGCATCCCGTGTTAACCCTTCAAGAGCTTGCATCGACTCTTCTGGTTTGACAAGCTGCACTAATTCGACTTTATCAAATTGATGCTGACGAATAAGCCCACGAGTATCACGGCCATAAGAGCCTGCTTCACTTCTAAAACACGGAGTATGCGCCGTTAATTTAACCGGTAGATCCGCTTCATCGATAATGGTATCGCGAGCTAAATTCGTTAAAGGCACTTCCGCCGTTGGAATAAGGCTTAAACCTTGGCCTTCTTCGGTTGCAGGTTGAGTATGGAATAAGTCTTCACCAAACTTAGGTAACTGACCTGTACCATGTAAGCTATCACTGTTGACCAATAACGGAACATAAGTTTCGGTATAACCGTGCTCTGTTGTGTGCAGATCTAACATAAATTGCGTTAACGCACGGTGCATGCGAGCAATTTGCCCTTGCATGATAATAAAGCGCGATCCACTGATCTTCACGGCACTTTTAAAATCAAGGCCGCCAATGGCTTCGCCTAAGTCCACATGATCTTTGACATCAAAATCAAACTCACGTGGCGTGCCCCAACGGCGCACTTCCACATTGTCATTTTCATCCGCCCCCACAGGCGCCGACTCATCGGGTAAATTCGGCACACTCATGGCAATAGAATGAAGTTCTTCAAGTAATGCGGCTAATTCATGCTTTTTTGCATCAAGCTCATCGCCCAAAAGACCGACTTTGGCCATAATAGGCGCAACGTCTTCACCTTTCGCTTTCGCTTGGCCAATGGATTTTGACATGGCATTACGGGATGCTTGTAGCTCTTCTGTGGCCACTTGTAAGACTTTACGCTTCTCTTCTAACTTGCTTAAGCGATCAACCTCTAAAATAAACCCGCGAGTGGCTAAGCGCTCAGCGGTCACTTCTAATTCATTTCGTAAAAATTTTGGATCTAACATATCTTATTATCTTATTAATAGTTAAAAGCGAGAAAAAACAAATTGTTGCCCTAAATATACAACAAATAAACACAGACCGATATTCAAAATAACATTTAAAATAGCTTTGACTATTAGACCTTCTTGCAACAACAACAAGGTTTCATTAGAAAAAGTAGAAAAGGTCGTTAACGCACCAAGTAACCCAACCCCAACCAATGCCTTCATTTCAGGGCTAACATGGGCCACTTGCCCTAAGGCATACACTACGCCCATGGCAAAGGAGCCGACAAGATTAACCAATAGTGTACCAAAAGGAAAAGCGCTACCAAATAGCTGAAGCATAAATAATGATAAACTGTACCTTAATACCGCCCCCACTGAGCCGCCTAAGGCCACCAGCAATAAATTATTCATAGCGTTTTACCTGACTGTGTTTATCCAATTCAGCCAAAGACGCTAGTTTATCTTGAATGCGCTTTTCAAATCCCCGTGCGGTGGGAAAATAAAATTGACTCTGGGCTAAAGCCTCGGGAAAATAACATTCGCCGCTAGCGTAAGCATTAGGCTCATTATGGGCATAGCGATACTCTTCACCAAAACCTTGTTCTTGCATCAGTTTTGTTGGCGCGTTACGTAAATGATTGGGTACAGGTTCATGACCAGAGGTTTTTGCTAAGGCTCTTGCTGCGCTAAATGCCGTATACACAGCGTTGCTTTTTGGTGCACAGGCTAAATAAATCACCGCCTGAGCAATGGCGCGCTCTCCTTCTGCTGGGCCAACGCGATGAAAACACTCCCACGCATTGACCGCAACGGACATGGCCATAGGATCGGCATTACCTACATCCTCTGAGGCAATGGCCAATAACCGCCGCGCCACATACAAAGGATCGCAGCCCCCTTCTAGCATGCGACAATACCAATAAAGGGCCGCATCGGGGGATGAGCCACGAATGGATTTATGCACAGCAGAAATCAAATCGTAAAATTTATCACCATTTTTATCAAATCCCGCCAGCTGCTGACCCGCCACTTGCACTAAGGTTTCGGCTGTAAAGGAGGCGCCATCATCGAGCATATCACTCATCAACTCAATAAGATTCAATGCTTTTCGCGCATCACCATCACTGACATTGGCCAGTTTTTCCATCACATCCGTTGACATAGTCAACTGACGTTTGCCTAAGCCTTTATCCGTGTCATGAAGGGCTTGAGTAATGATGCTAATAATTTCTGCCTGTGTCAGTGGTTTAATCACATAAACACGGGCGCGAGAAAGTAGAGCATTATTGATTTCAAAAGACGGATTTTCTGTGGTTGCGCCCACAAAAATCACAGTGCCATCTTCAATGAAAGGCAAAAATGCATCTTGCTGGCTTTTATTAAAACGATGCACTTCATCAACAAAAAGTAAGGTGCGTTGACCTCGTGACTGAGCCACACTCTTTGCCTGTTCAATGGCGTTTCGAATATCTTTCACACCGGATGTCACGGCAGAGATCCGCTCCACATGGGCATTGGTATACTGGGCCACCAGCTCCGCTAATGTCGTTTTACCTGTCCCCGGTGGCCCCCAAAATAGCATGGAATGGGCACGACCGGCCTCCAAAGCGAGACGCAATGGCTTCCCCTCACCCAATAAATGTGCCTGCCCCACATATTCAGCTAAAGTTTGAGGCCGCATTCTTGCCGCCAATGGCCTAAAATCAGGTGAAAAATCCAGATCTAAATTTGACACGATAACGACTTACTCCGCAGCATGCAGACGTTGGTCGTCCACATCCACCCCTTCTGGCAAAATAAAAGTAAACAAACTTGACTCTGATTTGCTTAATGGCTGTTGATTTGAGAGACGAAATTGACTCACATTGCCCTGTTTATCGTCCAATACCATTTCTGTTAACACCTCGCCTTTAAAACAGACTTCAACCGCACTCATGGCCGAATCAATATTGAGTGGCTTAATATGAAAACAATCCCCCTTCTGCTTCACTTGATATTGGGCCCAAGTCTTAGCATCACGGTGCACTAATAATGCTATGGGCGATGCTTTAATGGCTTGATCCACATCCATCACTGTCACTTCTTCAGCAAAAGGATTATACACCCACACATCACTGCCATCCGCCACAATCAATGATTCATCAGGCTCAGTTAAATGCCAATAGAAGCGATTGGGAAACGCTAAGGCCAGAACACCTTTGCCCTTTTGGATCACTTTTTTATTCAAGTCAGTGACGGTCTGACTAAAATCGGCTTTCACATTATTAATTGCCGCTAATTTATTTTTTAGCGCTGCCGCATCATCAGCATTGGCTGCCATACTTGAAAACAACAGCACACTCACCAGCGAACCACAAAGTGTTTTTCTCATAACCATCTCTAAAACAATCCCTAAAACAATGCCTAAAAGAATGCGTTTATCGTTAACGCCATCAATAGAATTAAAAAACTCAATCAAAAATATGGGCAACCGTGAGAAAACACATCACAGTTGCGGTGAAACGTTAGCGTCTTTAAAAGTCACTGGGTGGCGGTGGTGCGAGGACTTCACGGTTACCATTATGCCCCTGTGCACTCACCACACCTTGTGCTTCCATTTGTTCAATAATGCGAGCGGCACGATTATAGCCTATTTTGAACTTACGCTGGACACTGGATATGGATCCCCGTCTCGATTGCGTCACAAAGGCCACGGCTTCATCATAAAGCGCATCGGTATCATCATTATTATCAGCCACCTCTCCAGGCAATAACACCCCTTCCCCTTCGCCACCTTGAATGATGGCATCAATATACTGAGGCTTACCTCTAGCATGCCAATCTGCCACCACTTTATGCACTTCATGATCATCAATAAAAGCACCGTGAACTCGAATAGGCACACTCGTGCCTGGTGGAAGATAAAGCATATCCCCCATACCCAATAAGGTTTCCGCCCCTTGCTGATCGAGAATGGTTCTCGAATCAATTCTCGATGACACTTGAAACGCCATTCGAGTGGGAATATTCGCTTTAATCAATCCGGTGATCACATCCACTGACGGACGCTGGGTCGCTAAAATTAAATGTATCCCCGCAGCGCGCGCTTTTTGGGCAATACGAGCAATCAACTCCTCGACTTTTTTACCTACTATCATCATCATGTCGGCAAATTCATCCACCACAACAACAATGGAAGGCAGTTTGTCTAATACTGGCGCTTCTGGCTCCATGCTATCAGAAGACTTCCATAGGGGATCGGTAATCACTTCCCCTTTCTCTTTTGCCTGTTTAAGCTTAGCGTTATAACCTTTTAAGTTTCTCACGCCTAATGCTGACATGAGTTTATAACGGCGCTCCATTTCCCCAACACACCAACGCAAAGCGTTAGCCGCTTCTTTCATATCGGTAACCACCTCACATAATAAATGAGGAATACCTTCGTAAACCGACAGTTCCAGCATTTTAGGATCGATCATGATAAAGCGAACATCATCGGGGCCAGATTTATACAGTAAACTGGTGATCATCACATTGACCCCAACAGATTTACCTGAGCCTGTCGTTCCCGCCACTAACAAATGCGGCATCTTTCCTAAGTCAACCACCACAGGTTCGCCCGAAATATCTTGACCTAACACCATACTTAAATGAGAGTCATTATCCCTAAAGGCATGACAGTCTAGAACATCACGCATAAAGACCGTTTCTCGATATTTGTTCGGCAGCTCCAATCCTACATAGGCTTTTCCGGGGATCACTTCCACGACCCGCACACTTTCCGCTAACAGGGAGCGTGCTAAGTCCGTTGATAAATTCGAAATTTTTGACGCTTTGACCCCAGGCGCCAGATCCAGTTCAAATCGAGTGATCACAGGTCCTGGATACACACCCACAACCTTAGCCGCAATATTAAAGTCGGCCAGTTTTTGTTCAACTAACTTGCCAATTTGATCGAGTTCTTCCTGACTAATAGAGTTAGCTTTACGATTGGGAATGTCCAACAAACTAATACAAGGTAAAGGCGCCATATCGACAACCTCTGCGGTTTCACTCTGCCCAGGTAAAATCACCACGCCGTCAACAATTTTAGCTTTATTCGTGGTGTTTTTCTTAACCGGCTTGTCGTTAGCGGCGACTTTCTGCTTCACGCGCCTCGCATTGGCTCTGACCGCACCTTCTGACACTTGGCTATCAAAATCAATCACATCGCCTGCAAAATCTTCAGTGTCTTTGGTGTCTTTGGTGTCTTTGGTGTCAACAGATTGAAAGTCACTCACATTGGTGTAATCTGAGATCTGAGGCTCGATGCGCCTTTCAACTGTATTATCAAGATGAGAGGACAACACATCTTCAGCGTCAATAGGGCTTTCTTTTGACTTAGCATCACGTTCAAGACGACGTTTTTCTTTGAATTTTTTAACCAAAGACATGAAATCTTGAGTATCTGCAGTATCTTTACTGGCGACGCTCGCGTTTTCCTGTGAACGTTTTTCTTTTAATTTAGCAGGCAAACGAATGAGGTAAATACAAAAACTTATGGTCAATGATCCTAAAATATCAATTAAATTTAACCAGCTAATCCCTGTTAACAAAGTTAAGCCAGCACAAACAAAACACAGTAAGAGTAATGTCGTACCCAATGGGTTAAAATACGGCAGCATAGCAGCTGCTATCACATCCCCTATGACACCGCCGGCAGAATAATCATAAATATCTGCGGCATTCATACTCTCAAGCGCTCCAAAGCTTAATAGAACCAGTAAAAAGCCGACTAACCTTAAGCCCACTGAAAAATAATCCACTTCCAATAACTTATGGGTTCTCTTGAAAAGTATCCAACCAGTAGCTGCAATAATAATGGGGATCACATAGGCGGTGTAACCAAAAAAATACAAGAGCACATCGGCAACCCAAGCCCCAACAGCTCCCGTTACATTTTCTATCTCACCACTAAAATTAGACTGACTCCAACCGGGATCAGATGAATGAAAACTGCTCAGCGCCAATAAGACAAAAGTGGCCACCATGCAACAAAGGATCAAACTTCCTTCAAGAAGTCGTTGTACTCCTGAGAGTGTTTTAACGCTTTTTTCCTTAAACAAACTAAAACCTTTGTTAAAAAATCAAACCATAATAACCCTAACAATACCAGAAATAAGCTGAATGTGCAGTGTCAGACTTTGCATTTTAATCATTCTGATTTTTTGACTAATCAGTCATTTTTAACAAAAATAAAGTAACACTTTGTATCATTTTAATTTCTGCACAAAAAAAGAGCCTTTCGGCTCTTTTTACAGCATATTTTAGTGTTAATTTCCATTCACTGTATTAATAGCCACACGATTGGTTTGCTTCACTTCTTCCATGACAACATAGGTTCGAGTATCCGAAACCGAGGGAAGGTGTAGCAATGTCTCACCAAGTAACCGTCTATAGGCAGACATATCTGATACACGGGTTTTTAATAAGTAATCAAAATCTCCTGAAACCAGATGACATTCTTGAATATCATCAAGGAGTTGCACCGCACGATTAAACTTATCAAACACCTCAGAAGTGTCTCTATTTAGTGTAATTTCAACAAAAACCAATAAGGATGCACCAATATAATGCGGATTGATTAGCGCTGTATAACCGTTAATATAGCCTTGTTTTTCTAGCCTTTTTACCCTTTCAAGACAAGGAGTTGGACTTAATCCTACCCGTTTTGAAAGCTCCACATTAGAAATACGCCCATCAATTTGTAACTCATTAAGTATATTTCTATCGATTCTATCTAAGTCTTTTATCTGACTTTTTTTATTATTTACCATATTATTAACCTTAAATTAGCAGTAAAACGATACAACACACTGCAAATGGCCCATCTTTAGCAGCATAAACTTCCGAAGGAGTAATATACTTACTTTACTGAAAATATAACAATTCAGACTTTCCTTCAATCACTATCACGCCCGATGTAAATGGGTGTTTATGCAATTTGAGGCTTAATGATGATAATTGGTGTTCCTAAAGAAATCAAAAACCATGAATACCGTGTTGGTATGGTTCCATCAAGTGTTCATGAACTAAAACTAAAAGGACATGATGTATTTATCGAAACGAATGCGGGTATCGGAGTCGGTTTTTCTGATCAAGATTATCTGGATGTGGGTGCAAGCATCTTAAACACGGCAAAAGAGATTTTCGACACCGCAGAAATGATTGTAAAAGTAAAAGAGCCTCAAGCCGTTGAGCGCGCAATGCTAAAACCCGATCAATTGCTGTTTACTTATCTTCACCTTGCGCCTGATCTTCCGCAGACTCAAGATTTAATTGACAGTCAAGCTGTCTGTATTGCCTATGAAACGGTCACAGACGATAGAGGCACTTTGCCTTTACTTGCTCCTATGTCTGAAGTCGCCGGACGTATGTCTATTCAAGCGGGAGCAATGGCACTGGAAAAGTCACGGAGTGGACGTGGCATGTTATTAGGCGGCGTACCAGGCGTTGAACCTGCTAAAGTGGTCATCATTGGCGGTGGAATGGTGGGCACAAACGCAGCACAAATGGCTGTTGGATTGGGCGCAGATGTCGTGGTACTGGATCGTAACATAGATACTTTGCGTCGCTTAAATGTGCAGTTTGATAATAAAATTAAAGCGATTTACTCTACTGCCAGCGCCATTGAAAAATATGTATTGGAAGCCGATCTCGTGATTGGTGGCGTTTTGGTGCCTGGGGCTGCGGCCCCCAAACTGGTCACCAAAGATCACATCAAACGCATGAAAAAAGGTGCTGCCATTGTTGATGTTGCCATCGACCAAGGGGGCTGTATTGAAACCTCACATGCCACCACACATGAAGAGCCCACTTATATTGTGGATGATGTTGTGCATTATTGTGTCGCCAATATGCCTGGTGCCGTCGCAAGAACCTCCACCTTCGCCCTCAACAATGCCACCTTACCTTACATCATCAAACTGGCTGATCTCGGCTATGAAAAAGCCTTACAACAAGATCCACATTTACGTAATGGATTAAATGTCATGCACGGTAAAATCACTTGTGCTGAAGTCGCTGAAGCATTGGATTTGCCTTATGTGGATCCTATGCTGCTACTCGCTTAACCTCACCTTATATAGACGAGTCCATTCATTTCACGAATAAAAAGGAAGCCTCTCGCTTCCTTTTTTCTCATTCAGTCAACTCAACTAGGTTTCTCGATTAGTGCAATCGAGAATAATCTGCTTTGATGGCTTTACCCAAGCAACCAAATTCCCTACAATCCCCCCACGCGTTAAGGAATGGAGAGAGCAATGACCCAAGCTAGACACTGTAATTTACTCATATTGGGTTCAGGCCCCGCAGGCTACACAGCTGCTGTATACGCTGCACGTGCAAACCTAAAGCCTGTTATGATCACTGGAATGCAACAAGGTGGCCAACTCACGACAACCACAGAAGTTGAAAATTGGCCTGGTGACGCAAATGATTTAACGGGTCCAGCGCTGATGGAACGCATGCAAGCCCATGCAGAAAAATTTGATACTGAAATTATTTTCGATCACATTAATGAAGTTGATTTGAATGTGCGTCCCTTCAAATTAAAAGGCGATAATGGTGAATTCACCTGTGATGCACTGATTATTACCACAGGCGCATCTGCCAAATATTTAGGCCTGCCTTCAGAAGAAGCCTTTAAAGGTCGTGGTGTTTCAGCCTGCGCGACATGCGATGGTTTCTTTTATCGTAATCAAAAAGTCGCCGTCATTGGTGGAGGTAATACCGCCGTTGAAGAAGCGCTCTATTTAAGCAATATTGCTTCAGAAGTGCACTTGATCCATCGTCGTGACACCTTCCGTTCAGAGAAGATCCTGATTGACCGTCTAATGGATAAAGTTGCCAATGGCAACATTATTCTTCACTTAGATCAGACATTAGAGGAAGTCGTGGGTGATGATATGGGCGTCACTGGTCTTAAAATGAAAAGTACCAAAGATGACAAGATCACCGATTTAGCGGTTGCAGGCGTCTTTGTCGCTATCGGCCACAGCCCAAATACTCAAATGTTTGAAGGGCAATTAGACATGAACCACGGTTATTTGAAAGTGCAAAGTGGATTGCAAGGCAATGCAACGCAAACCAGTATTGAAGGTGTCTTTGCTGCCGGAGATGTCATGGATCAACATTATCGTCAAGCCATTACCTCAGCAGGGACTGGCTGCATGGCCGCTTTAGATGCTGAACGTTATTTGGATGCAAAAGGCTAAATCAAGCACGAATATTGATTTCCTAGATAGATCCAAAAATAGCAGGCACTTGTCCTGCTATTTTTATATCCTATACTTACGCGGTTAACGCCATTTTCTCTTGTTTTTGTAAATAAGCTTGCGCCACAGACTCCAAAATTTGCCCTGTTAAAAACAGCGTCGTTTTAGCAACTTGGATCACATCCTGCTTCTCTGCATCCGTCACGACCCACTCTTCAATAGCATCATTCACATCTTGAGCATGTTTCACGTCTATCACAGCATGAGCAATAAAAAAGCTTAATTGCTTATCCGTTAATTTCAATACATGACGGCACGCATCCAGTAATCCCCCTAAATGTTGATAGCTATCTTCAGCCCAAAAGCTGTAACCCAACCTTGGGATCACCCCACCTCGAATGGCCACACTGTGCAAATAGCCATTTAATGCTTCAGTTGCAGGTAAAGGGGGGGCGTCAAACACACTTAAATCCACTCCCATTGACTCCAAATCTCGCACCACCATATTTTCATGCCCCAATTCCTCTAGTGCATGACGCATGGCAAAACGCAGCAACCCCATTTTTTTATGATCTTCAGGAAAGGTTGCAGCCGCCTGATTAATGGCATTATTTTTTGTATAATGAAAAACTTGTACCATGGCATCAATATACAATTCTTTTGTGATTGCTTCTGTTGCTAAACGAAAAAATGTCCCTGCTTTAATTTTTGCCCATTCTGTATCACAAATCTCAGCCAACTCATCAATAAATGACATATTCTTTATTCCTTTTGATATCAGTAAACCATTACAGCCTTAAAAAAGATTTTAAAAAGAAAACCAAACGAGAGAAAACAGTCAAGCCCTCAACGGCGTCCCAATGCTCAGCCAGCTGTCCCTCTTCTAATCGATAAATATCGATACATTTCAATTTAACCGTAAAAAGTCGGTTAGACGCCCAATGCGTTGCATGAAGACAGACCTTATCTTTGTCTGCAAAGACCAATTCAACATGAGTACCTGAACGCTTAAATTGTTGATAAAAAGTATTAAAGTAAGCTTTAAAGTTTTCCCTGCCATTTTCAACAAATTGACTGTGATTAATATAATCGGCTTTCATGAGTTTATTACAGCACTCTACGCTTCTTTGACTAAAAACCTCATCATAAAAAGCCAATACAACAGCGATATTACTTTCTGAAAGGGAGTGGTTTTTCTCATCAGAGACACCTTCATTCCGCTCCTTGATATGCTGTTCATTATTCACATGCGTGGGTTCTTGTACGACTTTTAGCATATTATTGATCCTATTTTCCATTCATCATGACATGATTGATACTGTCAAAAAGCGATAGTCCCGGTTGTTTGTCGATCCCTAATAACCGAGACATACCAATAAGCGTATCGGATTGATAAAGCTCATATTCTTCATTATTCCTATCGGGTATAGTGAAAGTGATCACTTCCTTCTCAAAATTAGCGGCTTTTCTTTTTAACTTAGGTTTTGAATAAGTAATATAATGACTTTTTTTGATACTCATAGTGACGAGAATACCTGCAACCACATTTAATATATGTGCCACTCCCTTACCTAACCCATAATCCTTATTAACAGCCAAACGAGAAAATTCTATATATTTATCTTTGTAATCATGGGCCAAAAAATGACTTAATGCTTCATCACTAATATACTGGCACACTTCAAATGGATAAGTCGCAATACGTTGAGTGCCCACAATTTCACCTTGAAAGTAGCAAGCAAATAAATAAGAAGAATAATCTTTATCATCAATAAAATAATCATTAGTATAAAACTGACTAAAATAACTGGCATGTTGCTTGTAAATAGCCTTTCTCGCTTCAGACAATAAATACAACTCATCACTATCAATCACTTGACGAATTATCAAATCATTTCGGCCCATAATGTGCTCGATAAAACGATCGGTATATTGATATAAGGTCTTCAGTTTAGGGTTGATTAAGCTTAAATTAAATTTATCATTAACTCTCTCATTACTCACATTTTTAACTGCTACACTCATGTTCATTTCCCTGATTGATTACATAGCAATACCGCAGAAAAGTTAACTAAGTCTTTGACAGAATACAATTGCATTTTGTCTTATATATATGGATATTTGTCGCAATCAAGCTAGCGTGTTTTCTACATTAGAAACTAAGCCATTCGAATTATATTGGTTATTTTAAAGCAAAAGAGTCATTAAACATTTCAAAATATATTGTCAATAAACTTAGATTTTAATAATAACAAACATAAATTTGTATATTGTGTTATAACGTGAGCAAGGTAAATTAATAAAACGAAATATAGACGGGTAATAGTTTATGACATGTCTCTTTTGTAAAATAAATAAGGGTACTTTTCCTTGCATCAGTATTTATGAAAATAATCATTGCCATGTCATAGTCGATAAATTCAAACTGAATAAGGGACACCTATTAGTGATTAGTAAACACCACCAACAATCAATCACACAGTTAAGCCAAAAAGAGCGCTCACAGCTCATTAATACTGCGTCAAAAGTCATCATAGCCATGAAAGAGGTGAGTCAAGAAATTAAAGATGTTCACTTATTAATTAATGATGGTCCAGGGGCTTATCAACATATCCCTCATGTTCACTTACATTTAATTCCAAGATATCAATTTGATTTACCCATATTAATAACTAACATTTTTACTCGATACATGAATCCATTTAACTACAAAACCAATAAAAAAATACAATGTTGGGCTCATCAATTATCGCACCATATAAAAGTTAACTCTAATGATGAGACAAATTGCTAATAACTTGATTCAAATTGTTGTTTTTTTATATCGACTTCTTAAATAAGATTCAAATAATATAATCATTACCGCTAGAGTTGATAGAATGAAACATAATGAAATCATCACAGCAAAAAAAATAGCCCTTAAACTACCTGAAATACTCTTAAAGTTACCGCGTATTATTAAAGGCCTACGCATTGCCGATGCAAGAAATAAAACTAAACCTGTCGGCTTGGGGCTTTGTGTCGAAAAAGCGGCAAAGAAAAACCCTCTAGGCTTAGCGATTCGATATCAAAAACGCGACATTACTTACCAAGTGTTCAATGAATGGAGTAATAAAATTGCGCGAACCTTACTCCATTACGGCCTTAAAAAAGGAGATTGTGTCGCCATAATGATTGAAAACAGACCTGAACTGCTAGCGGTTGTCACAGCGTGCGCTAAAATAGGGGTCATTAGTGCCATGATAAATACCAGTCAACAAGGGAAAGTACTCACTCATAGCCTTAATATCGTTAACCCTAAACTCATTGTCCTCGGTGAGGAGTGTTACGATACTTATGAAGCAATACGTGATCATATCTCCATCCCCAGTACTCATCACTTTTATTTAGCCGATACAGATACACTCTCAAAAATGGGTCATGCTCCAGCCCATTGGCAAAATTTAGCCCTCATAATAAGCGCCCAGTCGGGAGAAATACTCCATCAAGTCAAACATATTTATAGTGACGACCCCTGTTTTTATGTTTACACTTCAGGTACCACAGGTTTACCTAAAGCCGTTATTTTTAATCACGGCCGCTTCATGAAAGCCTATGGCAGTTTTGGGCACGCAACAGTGAACTTACAAGCCAAAGATGCCATGTATGTTCCCCTGCCTTTCTATCACTCTACCGCAATGGCCATTTGTTGGGGCTCCATTTTAGCCGGAAATGCAACCCTCATTATGGCTAGAAAATTTAGCGTCACTCGATTTTGGCAAGACGTCCGTTATTATAATGCGACGGCCTTTGGCTACATTGGAGAATTATGTCGTTATTTGATAGAACAAGCGCCCAATAAACTCGATAGTGAGCATTCAATCAAAATCATATTAGGCAATGGGCTTCGCCCGTCAATATGGCGAGAATTCAAACACAGATTTAATATCGAACGCATTTATGAATTTTATGCCTCTAGCGAAGGGAACATTGGCTTTAGTAATGCACTAAACTTTGATCATACTGTCGGGTTTTCTCCTTATAAATACGCACTCATAGAATATGACAAAGAAAATGAGCGCCCCATTAAAAATAACCAAGGATTTTTTAAGAAAGTCGCCAAAGGAGAAAGTGGATTGTTACTGGGAGAGATCAGCCCCAAATCCCCTTTTCATGGCTACACTGACAGTAAAAAAACGCAACACAGTGTATTGAGGAATGTCTTTAAAATGGGAGATGCTTGGTTTAATACTGGTGATTTAATGCGTGATATTGGCTTTAAACATGCACAATTTGTCGATCGTATTGGCGATACATTTAGATGGAAAGGTGAGAATGTCTCCACAACGGAAGTCGAAATGCTCATTGATGAAATAGACAACATTAGCCAATCTGTTGTTTATGGCGTTAGCATTCCCAATACCAATGGTAAAGCGGGAATGGCGCAAATTAAATTAACTTGTGACATCGCCGATTTTAATTTTTCAGCCTTTTATCAAAAATTAAAACAAACTCTCCCCCATTATGCCATTCCCATTTTTATTTGCTTAAGCAAAGGAATGGAGATGACTGGCACCTTTAAATACAAAAAAAGTAAGCTAAAAGAATTAGGTTTTAATATCGAACATTCTGATGATCCTATTTTCGTCTTACTGCCCAATACTGACACTTACCAGCCCTTAAATGCGGCATTACAAGATGGCATTATCGAAGGACAGTACCGATATTGAGCCATTCATAAGGCTTGGCGTAAACAAGATCATAAGAACCTGTCTACGCTTTGCTGCATTCAGCTTGGTCAAATTGAAATGCCGCTGTCAATATTTCAGAAGACTTCGAAGCCAATAGTGCCGTGCGATAGGTTTTAGGTGTCGTATTAAACCAGAATTTAAAAGCACGATAAAAAGAGCTGGTATCTTTAAATCCAAGCATCCCGCCTATGGTTTCTACATTATGGCTTTTATCTAATAAATACCCAATCACTTTCTCCTTTCTCACCTCGTTGAGTATGGCCTTAAAACTCATGCCTTCTTTGGTTAATTTTCGATGCAGTGTTTGTCGACTCATATTCAACTTATGGGCAACAAAATCAGATGAGCAGCTTTGAGAATGCAAGTCTTGTCGAATAATCAACGCCACTTTTTCCTTCAAAGAAACATCAATATACAAGACTTTCATTTTCTGCTCGATGCGTTTTACAAGCATATCTTTAATATAAGCATTGGCCGTTTTAATTTTTAAATTGATCACACTGTTTGGAATATCTAAAAACGTCTCTTGTTGATTAAAGCACACCTTATCACCAAAAATAGCAATATAATCGGTTAAATAAGGCACATTTTCATGCTTGAAACTGGCTTTTAATAAACGTAACTTATTTTGTGTTAGGTATTTTGCCCACGTTACCATGGCACTCAAACTGCGCTCAGTGGATATTTGGGTAAACTCATAATCATAATCAGTAAGGTAGAGGATCCGCATTCCCCACTCATACTCAATCACATCAATTTTTTCGCATTGATTCATTAAAACAATATACTTTTTATACAAATAAACGGCTTCTCTTAAATCCTCCGCCACCGTTAATAAGTGAGACAATACCCCTTGTGCATTGGGGTTAATTTGGGTACCCACAACAAAACCGATATTATTGAGGCGCGGTATTTTTTTGCCCATGGCCCACAATTGTCGTTCAAAAGCTAACGGCACACGCTTTTCAACCCCCAACAAATCTTGACGTTTAAAATTGAGCTGACTGACGTTCTGTGGTGTGATGACCCCATGACAAGACAATACATCATACAAATCCAATACTGCGGCAGCAGATACTGTTGGGTAAGCAGTGAGGCCAAACTCCATATGTCGTTCTCCCAAAAATAATAAACCCCTCTAAAACCAGAATAAACAGCATTTTGTTTTCAAGCAAGTCAAAATATTGACAAAGTTAACGTCAATATTTTGATGAGTAAACACCACTCAGTAAATCGTTAAACACTATGCAGAGTCTGTATAAAAAATGGCGTTTTACGCCTAAAAGTTATTTGAAAAAACGCATTATGATAGTCAATCACATACAAGCCCTGTATTATGCGCCCATTAATAAATCACGAAGACAAAGATGTTATGACGCAGTCAATGAAACCATTAGGTCACGCTTTATTAGCGCAAGCTCAAAACCACATGCCATTAGGCGTAGCTGATAGTTACCGCTATTGGGGAGAAAACAATACTGTTTTTGTCAAACATACCCAAGGTTGCACCATTACCGATGAAGATGGACAAGAATTTATTGATTTTCGCTTAGCTTACGGCCCTATTATTTTAGGTTATCGCGACAAGCGAGTCGATCAAGCCGTCATTGATACCATTACTGAGTGCGGCACTATCTCAGGCTTCTCAACAAAACTCGACTCAGAAGTGATAGCCTTAATCAAACAAATGTGCCCAAATATCGAGAAAATGCGCTTTGCTAATTCAGGCACAGAAGCTGTGATCGGCGCCGTTCGTACAGCACGAGGCTTCACCAATCGAAATAAGATCGTTGTCGTTGAAGGCGGATTCCATGGCCTTTACGATGAAATGATGTGGAAATCCGATGTGGATAATTGGAATGTTGACAGCCAAGCCGCACCTGAAATCGCTTCATTTGGCGCTGGGATCCCCGAAGCCAGCCGTGAACACCTAGAAACGGTTCCTTTAAACGATTTTTCCGCCATTGATGCCGTGTTTGAGCGAGTCGGTAATGATATTGCCGCCATTGTTATTGAGCCTATTTTAGGCAACTGTGGCAGCATTGCCTCATCACAAGCTTATATGCAAAAACTGCGTGATATGTGTGACGCTCATGGCAGCTTATTAATTATGGATGAGGTAAAAACAGGGTTTCGCGTAGCAAAAGGTGGCGCACAAGCCCTTTATGGCATTCATGCCGATTTAACCACCTATGCTAAAGCCATGGGAAATGGTTATCCTGTTGCGGCATTTGGTGGCAGAGCGGATGTCATGGATGTGATAAGCTTCAGTAAAAAAGGCGTGACCCATGGCGGAACCTACACGGCTAATATGATAGCGTTAAGCGCCGCTAAGGCCACGTTAACGCTACTCAATGAAACTGATGCCTATGCTAGCATCAATCAAGCAGGCACAAATATTCAAGCACTATTGTCTCGCGTATTTAATAAACACGGTATTGCACATAAATTTGCTGGCCCCGATGCCATGTTTGGTGTGCATTTCGGCGAGCAAGTCCCGCAAAATTATCGCGACTGGAAAAAAACCAACAGTGATTTGTATACCCAATTTGCCCATAACTTGATTAAATACGGCGTCATGCTAGAGCCTGACTCACGTGAGCCTTGGTTTATCTGCGAAGCTCATAAAGATATCGATCTTGCTTGGCTTGAAAGCACAGCCGATCGCGCCATGGCAGAGGCCATTGCTGCACAAGGCTAATCGCTCATTTTGATTCAATATGCAATACGGCTCACAAAAGCCGTATTGCATATTCATCACCACACAAAGAGGATAAACATCAATAAAATCATTGATAAAGAAATCAAACCAAACCAACCAAAAGCTTGGGTGATCTTTTCTGGAAGCTTTTGATTAAATTGTGGAAACAAAATAGCGGCAAATGAAGCTGTTGGAAGCATTACAAATAAAGGCATTAATCTTTGAGTCGCCCTATCCTCAGGAGAAAAATACCCATAAGACACACAATAAAGTAACATCAATGCTATCGCTATCAATACTCGCTTTTCAATCCATTGGGTAAAATGGAAATAAAATCCAATTAAAACCAATACCACCGCAATAACAACCGCTATCATTGATACATCCTTGTTCAAAATAAAAATCAGCGTAACATTATAAATCAAAAAACAAAGTAATATAATAATATTATTGAAATTAATAGCATTTATATCAATTAAATAAAGCGCATCCCAAAAAAGCGTATTCAATCATCTCAACTGGCGGTGACCTCATTCACTGTACTTAACTGAGCGATCCGTGATAAAAAGCGCAAACTGGCTGCTTGCTCTTCATCCGTATTGGTTTCGCATGCATCGGTCACAAGGATCACCTGATAATCTCTATCGTGCGCTTCTCTAGCCGTCAGCTCAACGGCATTATTGGTCGACACGCCACATAAAATAAGCCGTTCAATGCGATTCGCCCGTAACATCAAGTCCAACTCAGTACCATAAAAAGCACTCACTCTGTGTTTAATGATACTCACATCCGTCACCTCTCTATTGAGTGACTCACAAAATGCCCCTCCCCAACTATCTAATACCAATGCATTATTGGCCTTAGCACCACTGAATAACGGCGATACCGATGCTATTTCTTTATGATCGGCTCGAAACCCCACACGCACATGGCCAATTAAGTGCCCTCGTTTTCGTCCCCACTCGATTAATTGATTGGCATTGGAAATAACATTATTGGCCTCGATACGATCGACATATTGAGCCAACTTACCTTTTTCATGGCAAATTTCATTAATAAAATCCAATGTGATGATGGCTGTGTTCATTAGTCGATTTCCTTATGAGTTAACCTGATGTTATCTTCAGTATAACTAAAAGGTGCATTTCCAAAAAAATAGCTTGTTGAAATTGCTTTATGCCAGCCTATTAAACGCCAGTGATAAATAGATCATGCCTATCCATAATTGGAGCTTATGTTTATCACAACTGACCATTTATTTTGAAGAACGTTAGATAATGTGCTGGATATTTAGACTCTATTTTTGACACAGAATAATCGATAAAAAAGCCAATATAAAATATTAAAAAAGCCAATATACAAAACCTGTATATTGGCTTTTTTATGAACTTAAAATTAAGTCATGACTGCTCGTTTAATTTCACTTTCCAAATGGCAGGGCCAGTTTCATGGGCATTGACACCTTGTGAATCCACTGCCACAGTCACTGGCATATCTTTCACGTCAAACTCATAAATGGCTTCCATACCTAAATCTTCAAACGCTACCACACGAGATTTTTTAATGGCCTTAGACACTAAATACGCTGCGCCGCCCACTGCCATCAAATAAACCGATTTATGTTGCTTTATCGACTCAACCGTCGCTGGGCCGCGCTCCGCTTTACCTATCATGCCCATCAAACCTGTTTTATCCAGCATCAAGTCAGTAAATTTATCCATACGCGTCGCCGTCGTGGGGCCTGCAGGGCCAACAACTTCATCGCCAACGGGATCCACAGGGCCCACGTAATAAATAAATTTACCCGTAAAATCGACACCTTCTGGTAAACCTTCGCCACTTTCAATTAAGCTTTGAATACGTTTATGAGCCGCATCACGGCCCGTTAGCATTTTACCACTGAGTAACAGAGTATCGCCGCTCTTCCACTCTTCCATTTCAGCTTGAGTAATGGTATTTAAATCCACACGGCGAACGCTTTCGCCCACTTCCCAGGTGATTTCAGGCCAATCACTTAATGAAGGTGGCTCAAGATCCGCAGGCCCTGTGCCATCAAGATGAAAATGCACGTGACGAGTGGCCGCGCAATTGGGGATCATCACCACAGGTTTTGACGCAGCATGGGTCGCTGTCGATTTTATTTTCACATCCAATACAGTGGTCACACCGCCTAAGCCCTGCGCGCCAATGCCTAATTTGTTGGCTCTATCAAAAATTTCTAATCTGAGTTTTTCATCGGTTGTTTCGGCGCCGCGCGCTTGCAGCTCATGAATATCAATAGACTCCATTAACGACTCTTTCGCCATCACAGCGGCTTTTTCTGCTGTGCCGCCAATACCAATGCCAAGCATGCCTGGTGGGCACCAGCCCGCTCCCATGGTCGGCAGTACTTTTTCTACCCACGCGGCAATATCATCAGATGGGTTTAGCATGGCCATTTTAGCCTTATTCTCCGAGCCGCCCCCTTTTGCCGCAATCATCACTTCAACCTGATCCCCAGGTACCATTTCAACATGCACCACAGACGGCGTATTATCCCGAGTGTTTTTACGACTGCCAGCAGGATCGGCCACAATCGATGCACGAAGCGGATTGTCAGGATTGGTATAGGCACGGCGCACACCTTCATCAACCATTTCTTGCACGGTTAAATTTGATTTATCCCATTGCACGCCCATGCCAATTTTAACAAAGGTCGTCACAATACCCGTATCTTGACATAAAGGACGCTTACCTTCAGCTGACATACGTGAGTTAATCAAAATTTGAGCAATTGCATCTTTTGCAGCCGTGCTTTGTTCACGCTCATAAGCCTCAGCCATCGCATCCACAAAATCTTTAGGGTGATAATACGAAATATATTGCAAAGCGTCGGCAACGCTTTCAATTAAGTCACTTTGTTTAATGACAGGTGTTTCTTTACTCACAGACACTTCCTCATTCACTTTCATAGGGGCGCGTTCTCGTATCCAGCTAGGCATACGTATTTTATTTATAGACATTATGATACTCTTTCGCGACTTTGAGTTAAACAGCACTTTTTGAATAGGACTAATCGATGAGTGAAACGGCAAATAATGCCTTATTCTTTCAACGTATTGATTGTAATTTAAGCACAGCAGCCCTTTTTGAATATTTTTCAGACTCCCCTTGGGCAATCTTGCTCGATTCGGCGAACGCTAATCATTGTGATGCACATGTCGATATTATCTGTGCGGCACCGATCGCCACCTTAACGACTCAAGATCAGATCAGTACATTAGCACATTTTAAAACACCTGCTTTCAATTCGCTGCAAAATGTTCACCGAAAGCCCGACAGTGTGCAACGTTTTAATGACGATCCTTTTTCATTGTTAGAAAAAACCTTAACCCAGTTGTTTCCTGTTAAGAAAACCGCTCCTTTTCCCTTTTGCGGCGGCGCCATGGGCAGCTTTAGCTATGATTTAGGCCGCCACATAGAACACATACCCCAAACGGCAGCCAAAGACATAAAGTTACCAGAAATGAATGTCGGCTTTTATGCTTGGGCACTGATTTTTAATTACCAAGAACAAGCTTGGTATTTACTCCATTATGAAGGTGAAGCGGCAGCAAAAGCTCTATACGATGAATTACAAACTCTATTGGCTTTTGCACCGAAAAAACCAACAGATTTTTCCCTCACATCGGACTGGCAAAACCAAATCACCGAAAAAGAATACCAGCAAAAATTTGCTCAAGTACAATCCTATCTACACAGTGGTGATTGCTATCAAATTAATTTAACTCAACGCTTTCATGCCACTTATCAAGGTGACGAGTACTTAGCCTACCAAAAGCTGCGTGCCAGTAATGCCGCCCCTTTTTCGGCATTTATGCGATTACCAGAACAAGCCCTATTATCCATTTCACCAGAGCGCTTTATCCAACTTAGAGATGAGTATATTCAAACTAAGCCTATCAAAGGCACTATGCCGCGTTTTAGTGATCCCATCAAAGATGCTCAATCTGCACACACTTTACGCCACTCAATCAAAGACAGAGCCGAAAATGTCATGATTGTGGACTTATTACGTAATGATTTAGGCAAAGTGGCACAAGCCGGTAGTGTGCAAGTCCCTCATTTATTCGATATTGAAAGCTTTCCAGCCGTGCATCATTTAGTCAGCACAGTGACCGCTAAGCTCAGTGATGATGCCAGTTCAGCTCAATTACTGCGCGCCGCCTTTCCAGGAGGCTCCATCACAGGCGCACCTAAAATTCGCGCAATGGAAATCATTGAAGAGTTAGAGCCATCAAGACGAAGCCTATATTGCGGCTCAATGGGTTACCTCAGTCAAGATGGGCAAATGGACACCAGCATCACCATTCGTACTTTAGTGGCTGAAAATAACCAATTATATTGCTGGGCCGGCGGAGGCATAGTTGCCGACTCTGTGGCGGCAGCGGAATACCAAGAAAGTTATGACAAAGTCAGCCAAATTTTGCCGATATTATTAGGGTCTGTTGATCTTTGCTGATTATTTCTGCTGCAGTTTGTCGATTCTTTATACAAGGCAGAGCTTATGCAGTGTAGTCATTCTCCATAAATAAGCGATAACGCCGTAAAAAGGAGCGACAAGCGCAGTCCGTAGGATTCACTAAACGTGTTTTACTCTTTGTTGAGAGACATTCGCTTAGAATGACTAGGCGTCATCCCTCTCCCCGCGATTAAAACACGTTTATCTCGAACATAATTTAATCATGAAAGGTCAACAGACCCTAAAGGAATAAATGCATTTTCAGCCACCACAGTCAATGATATTGCGGTGGCTTGAATATTGAATTTAGGCGATAATAGTGCTGAGTGAAGTAATGAGGACACAAAATGAATAGCATTTTAGTTAATTTAAACCTTAACAGCACGCTCATCGCCGCAATAAGCATGTGCAAATGACATTAAATGAATTTACATTGCGCTATCATGTGCATAGACTTCCCTCCCCTCATCCTTTAGTTGTTAATACTCCCTTAACACCTGCAGCAGTGCTACTGGCCTTGCAGCTCATAAACAAGGAACTCCACCTGATCTTCACCCGCAGACCCACTCATTTACGCGCCCATCCAGGGCAAGTCAGCTTTCCCGGTGGCAAAGTGGAGCAAAGTGACAGCAACCTAATCGATACGGCCTTAAGAGAAGCCAAAGAAGAAATTGGTCTACCTGCGGAAAATATTGACATCATAGGACAGTTTCCTGCGCAACATACCCTCACAGGCTTTGAGATCACTCCCGTACTTGGCATCATTAAGGCGCCTTTCACACCTCAAATCGATGCAGCGGAAGTTGCTGAATATTTTACCGTTCCATTATCGTATTTACTGAATAAAACTCACAGAAAAATGCAGCCTTTTTCTCGAAAGGGGCAGACTTATCCCGTCTATTTTATTCCTTATCGACATCATCTCATCTGGGGGGCAACGGCAGCCATTATTGAGCTACTCTGCCAACATTTAAACTCGCATTAACGAAATTATTGCTCATTTTGCTCATCTTCTCATTTCACTTTCAGTATCACCAAAGCACCAATAAAGGATAAGCAATGAGGAAAGGATAATATATCCACTGTTTTATTGCAGTTTTTTGTATAATAAACCTAATATCTGTCCTCTTATTGCAACTTACCTCAGTTTACACTTGAGAAATGCCCTCAGCAGAGTAAGATGGGCAATCCTATTTTGATTAACACTTTTCGTTGGAGAACTGAGCAACAATGAGCATTACATCTGTCGCTTCTGTATTTAAGGGTGACTTTGCGATTGGATCGCAAATCACGGTACGCGGATGGGTAAGAACCCGTCGTGATTCTAAAGCTGGAATTTCATTTTTATCTGTCTATGATGGTTCTTGCTTTGACCCTATTCAGGGTGTAGTGCCTAATAATTTAGTCAATTACAATGACGAAGTCTTAAAATTAACCGCAGGTTGCTCTGTGATCATGACAGGTGAAGTGGTGGATTCACCCGGCAAAGGCCAGTCTTTTGAATTACAAGTCACAAAAGTCGAAGTCACAGGTTGGGTAGACGATCCAGACACTTATCCAATGGCCGCCAAACGTCACTCCATTGAACATTTACGTGAATTGGCACATCTGCGCCCAAGAACCAATATTATTGGCGCTGTAGCACGCGTGCGTAACTGTTTATCCCAAGCTATCCATCGTTTTTACAACGAACAAGGTTTTATTTGGGTATCGACGCCACTTATTACCGCATCTGATTGTGAAGGTGCCGGAGAAATGTTTAAAGTCTCCACCTTAGACTTTGAAAATTTACCTCGTGATGAACATGGCAAAGTGGATTACAGCGAAGACTTTTTCGGTAAAGAATCTTTCTTAACCGTATCGGGTCAGCTAAACGGCGAAACCTATGCCAGCGCCTTATCTAAAATTTACACTTTTGGCCCCACTTTCCGCGCTGAAAATTCTAATACTAGCCGCCACTTGGCTGAGTTTTGGATGGTTGAACCTGAAGTGGCTTTTGCCGATCTGGAAGATGCCGCCGCCCTTGCTGAAGCCATGTTAAAGTATTGCTTTAAAGCCGTACTCGCAGAGCGCCGCGACGATCTTGAATTCTTTACGCAACGTGTCGATAAAACTGTCATTGAACGCCTTGAATCTTTTGTCAATAGTGACTTTGCTCAAGTGGATTATACCGATGCCGTTGAGATCTTGAAAAACTGCGGTAAAAAGTTTGAGTTTGATGTTGAGTGGGGGATCGATCTGCAATCTGAGCATGAGCGCTACTTAGCTGAAGAGCACTTTCAGGCACCAGTTGTGGTTAAAAACTATCCTAAAGACATCAAAGCCTTTTATATGCGTTTAAATGACGATGGCAAAACCGTTGCCGCTATGGATGTACTCGCCCCGGGTATTGGTGAAATCATTGGCGGCGCGCAACGTGAAGAGCGTTTAGACGTACTGGATGCTCGCCTTGCTGAAATGGAGCTAGATCAAGAAGACTACTGGTGGTACCGAGATCTTCGCCGCTATGGCACAGTGCCTCACGCAGGCTTTGGTTTAGGATTTGAACGTCTTGTTTCATATGTCACAGGTGTGGCCAATATTCGCGACGTGATCCCTTTCCCTCGCGCGGCCAAATCGGCTAATTTCTAAGTAACATTTTCTTAATAGAAATCTTTCTTAATAGAGATAAGCTAAGCCGATGACCAATAAATAAAAACAGCCGTGATTCACAGCGATTCACAGCTGTTTTTATTCACATTTTATTGCTTGTCTTGATCAACCAAAATCAACTCACGGGTATCAAAACCTAAGGCCTTTGATTGAGCAATAAAATCTGTTAACACCTTTGAAGGCACTGTTGGCGCGCGAGAAAGTAACCACAAGTAAGAAAGATCCGGCCCTGATACAAAAGCATACTGATAATCTTGCTGAGTCTGTGTTTGAGGCAATAAATCAAAAATCACGTAAGAGCCATAAAAAGGACCAAAGAAAGAGACTTTCAAATAGCCTTCATCCCTTGCTTGTACAAAATAAGCTTTCCCCTGCGCTTCTTTCCATTCATCATTTTTAGGTGAAAAACCACGATTTATCACATTTACACCACCATCATCCCGCAGGGTATATTGCGCTGTGACTTGGGTTAAGCCGCGTTCAAATGAATGATCTAATCGTGCAATTTCATACCAAGTGCCCAAATATCGATTGACATCAAAATCTTTCACGGGTGTCATATTTTTTGGCATGCCTAAACACCCAGAAAGTAACCACACTAATATCACTAAATAACTATTTTTCATTCCTTTCACCTAGCCCATATTCCCAAAATCATTGTACTAAAAAGCCTTAAACCGAATTCATGAAAATTTCAAGTCTATAATCAAACATCAATAATATGACCGTGAGGAAACGAGAGTGCCAATAAAACATTATCCCTTATTCACTTTTCATTATCACTGTCAATATCTGGTCCTCATTCTGTGCCTGTTACTTTTAGGCTGTAACGAGGAGAACTCATCGGCTTGCCTTGCCCCCGATTATAACCGTGATGGCAGCTTAACGATTGAATCTCATATTCAATGCTACACGCCTCAAAATATTCATGACGCTTATCGACTTAATCCTATCTATCAGTTAGGGATCACAGGTCAAAAACAACACATCATCCTCATTGATGCCTACGCTAGCCCATCGGTGAAAGAGGATCTTATCGTCTTTCATCATGCTTATTTTCCTGAAAGAGCATTACCCGAGATTAATGTTAAGTTCCCCTTTGGTACACCCGATTATGATGATGAGGATGCCCCTTCATGGGCCATACAATCCAGTGTCGATAGCCAATGGTCCCATGCCATTGCCCCCGATGCCAATATCACTATGATAGTCGCATTAAGTGATGACTCATCAGATTTACTCGATGCTATTCATTATGCGATAGATCATGCCAGTAGTGGCAGCGTAGTTTCACTCACTTTTAGTAATGCGGAAACACATTATTCCGATGATGATATCGATGCTTTTGAAGCCGCATTTAAACAAGGAACCGATAAAGGTCTTAACTTTTTTGCCCCTGCCGGCACGTGGGGAAGCGATAATCGCACCGATGCAATCACCGCAGTCTATCCTGCTTCAAGCCCTTATGTTATCTCAGTTGGCGGCACTTTTTTACAATACGCTTGGTCTTGGGATCCCTTAAGTAACATCCCTTATTTGGACTCTGGTGATAAGAATCCGGATTATTTCCATATTAACTCAAACCCAATGCAGCGCCTAGAAAGCGTATGGAATGCCGCCTGGCTTACGGCGGCGACCGGAGGCGGGATCAGCCAAATTTTTGATGTGCCAGATTGGCAACAAAACGTCAGTCATATCATAGATAGCAATGCACTCAATAATGCACAAATCTCTGGACGAGGTTATCCAGATCTCGCTTGGCATGCAGGGTTTAACGGTGGTCTGTTTACTTATTATGATGGCAACTGGTTCGTCAATGCCGGTACCAGCATGGGATCGCCACAAGTCACCGCTTTTTTTGCGCTTTGTCATCAATATCTATCACAGCAAGGGTTCGATAACATCGGCCTATACACCCCTTGGCTATACCAGATAGAAGATAGTCATGCCTATAATGATATCATTCCCATCAATCAAGGTTCAGTACTTGCTGGTATGCTGATCAACAACCAAAGATTTACCCTTTTAGACAGCGGTGAAGTGGCATTTGGAGACATTGAAGGTTATCCCACCTCAGTCGGTTGGGATTTAACCACAGGTTTTGGTTCTCCCAACGGGATTGACTTTTTGATGGCATTGGAGAAAATTATCGCAAGCAATCAAGAATAAAAACCAGTTCAATAAACGATAAAAGAAGGCAAGAGTCAGCAAACTGTCTCCTCAATAACATTGAACCACCTCATTGATAGGTATTCATCAAAAACAATAATTTTAATGATGTTTCTACACTATCGATGACTCTTGCATGATAAAAAGCATCATATTGTTCCTTTGTCATTTGGCAATAGGGTAATAAAGCGGCTTCGCTCTCTAAACCAAACCCGGCTTCACCACACACGCCATAGCGCGTAAAACCCGGTTGACCTGGCGCCACTTGATTTGGATAAATCAACCAGTAATCATGCCAAGTTCTGCCCTTTTCATTCTTTTCTGATATTGCCTGACGTGTGCGGCTGGCTAGTTGTCTGAGCAGTGAAACGGCTAACTTATCAATATCCATATTCTTACTCTGCATCTCTAGCCATTGTTCACACTTTATTCTACTGATATTGATGACTGTCGGCGTTAAAGGCTGATAACCATCAAAGGGATCGCTATTCCAAGCAACATGATATATGGGCGCAACATGAGCAGGGACGGCCATATCTTGTATTAAGTGCATCACTTGACCCAATGCAATATTGCGAGATTTTTTTACACTTGCCATGTCTGCTAACTTTTTTGACTGAGCAATAAAATAAGGATGTAAAGCACGTTTCATTCCCCAATCATTATTTTGAATATGACCCGCTTTGCCTTCATTGTCATTAAACCCGTCATCATAAAAGTGCCAATTCCATGCTCGCGAGAAAGAAAGATCATCAAGTCCAATATTCGCTTGCAGCATTTGTTTACTATCTTGGCCATCTAATAGTATGGGTAATCTTTCAGGAAAGTATTGTTGACAAGTGAGATACATGCTTAATGCCGCTTGAGTATGCTGCCCATGTTTATCGGGATCAAATCCTAAAACTCGGACAGATAATGAGAGACAAGACATTAATACAGTCAACTGAACAATAAACTTCATTTTGATATCCTTATCGATTCCTAGCGAATAAAATCTATCCTGTTAATATTCACAGTAATATTGCACTATACTGGCTAAAAAATGAGTGTATGGCTTGGAATATTGGTGATTTTTTCAATGAGTGCGTTGAGCTTTTCATGTGAAATAACTTGATGCATGATCAATTTATCCCGTGACTCCTCCAATACCGCAAGGATCATCTGTGTATTATTCGCCCCATTTAAAACAGGTTGAGCACAATTCACCTTAATGTTCTTAAATCCAGCACTGTGCAGTAAAGAATATAAATTCAGACCAATATTAAAATCGACACCCAATTTGTCTCCAAGAGCCAATAGAGTCTGCCGAAAAGTCTGTAAACAGTCCCTGTGATGGGAGCTGTTCCAACTTTGATGCATGGCTTCATCGATAATCAAGTACCTTTTTTGCTTATCATTAGCCCCTTTACTGGCTTTAATCTGCTGTAAAAACGCCATTGGCTCAGTTAAATGTTCCATCATAAAACGGGTATAGGTGAAATCATAATCAGCACTGGTTTGTGCAGCACTCATAGCATCTTGCTGTAAGTAATGAATATTATTCAAACCACGTAGACGGCTCCCCTCTATCAATATTTCTACTTGCTCTTGGCTAATATCAATACCCGTTACCGTGCCAACTCCCGCTATTTGACCTGCCAGCCAGAACGACATATAACCTGCACCGCATCCAATATCTAAGATACGCTTTGTTTTATTCAATGGAATAAAGGTTTTAATAAAGTCATAACTATAAGGCGCATAAAGACGGTGTAAAAGCTCAAGTCGACTTTGCCCTTGCTGGCCCACCTGGTACATATAGCTGTCAGATCCCATCAATACTTATTTCCGTTGCTGTTATTGCTTAACGTCACTTAATTATGGCGGGAAATTCAAACAAAAGTAGCAAAAGCAAACAATAATGATCTCATATAGGCCTGAAAAGCTAATCATACCCTCCCAAAATGGCCCTTTTAGCCAGCTGAAAGTAAAGCGGATCCTGATCTTGTTGGTATTCACAAAAGCAGGTATAAACCAATTTAATCACATGAGGCTCACAGGATAATATTGCCTGAGCGATAATGGGGGAAAAGTCTATCGTTGTGGGCTCTTTCGTCTCTTTAGAAGGATAGGTCCTCGTGTCAGAATAATACAGTCCGGAACTTAAATAAGCCACTAATATGGCTCGCCACAATATTTTGACACTCGCTTCATTGTCAGTAAGATAAGGCATGACTAATGAGAAAGCATGACATCCTGTTACCGTGTGCAATAACGTAAAATCATTCTCGGCATAAAATGCACGCAGACAAAATTGCCTGACATCTGAAAATTGCAGTTTTTCTGGCATGCACACTGCTTTTCTTTGCCGCAATAAGCTGGCTACTTCATCCATTCTATCGACAATAATACCCGGTTTAAAGCTATGCTCAGCGCCTATTGGGGCCAACCTTGCCATAATAGCGCTGAGTGTTTCAGAAGTCGTGCTTTCATTGATTTCCACGGCTTGAAACTCAGCGCACCAATAAGCCAGCGCGATGGCGATTTCATTGTCATTGCTTGCCTCAATCCCGTAGGCTAAACGAATTAATGCATGAAAGGCAGAAGCTGCAAGCCCTGGCATTAATAAAGGTAAAAAATGCGCTAATACCGCTTGCCTGCCATCTTTAATCAGTTGATGTTTAAAATACTGCAAATACGCTGTAAATTGCGCCCTTTGGCCTAAATGCGCCATGACATTGTCAATAACCTTGGTCTCTTCCAAATTTTCGATAAGTGTCAGCTTATCAGTACTCATTTGAAAAACTTGCTCTAATTTTTCATTTGCTGCCCCTAACCTATGCAATGCAATTAAGACCATGGGCAAATGGGTCGCTAACCCCCCTCGGTAAACAGGATAATAATTGCCTGCTTGCTTTAGTAATGCATCCAATGTTTTCGATGTGTTTACTGCTTTCATAACTTTCCTTTGTTATTGACTTAACCTGAACTCGGGATAATGAGTGTCAAAAATGTTAGGTCACCCATTTAATATCAAAAAATTGAATGAAATTGGGTCATTCTTTATTTTCGAACTTGGCTTAATACTTCAATTTTTATCGATATCAAGGCGTGATTTCGTATCTAATAGCAGGCTATTAGTAGAAAGCACAACACAGATAGCGGCAGAAATAGTGCTATTAAGCGGCGCTGCTTATCCCGAATTCAGGTTGACTGATTCTACCGCCTTTCACTTAGCCACTCTGGCACGCTATATTTGCTACCCTATGACAATGAACCACACACGGTGTGATTAAATGGATAAGCCTTAGTGCGTTAAAATCGATTAGAGAAAGCTTAACCTTCCCTAAACAAGCACAGGTTAAATCACATTTTTGGCTCTTTCGCTTATCATTTCTATGACAAGAAAGCTCCCATTCAAACTCTCTATGCTACATATTCCACTACAAATAAAACAAGATAAAACTTAAACATTTAAGTTTATTTTCAAAAAATTAGTGGGAATTCCATGTTAGAGCATAAAAATAAAGCCTTTAAGTACGATTTTTGGACAAAACTTTTTCATTGGCTAATGGCCGGTATTATCATTTACACTATGCTAGCGGGTTTTAGTTTACATATTATCGAAGAAAACACTCCATTGTGGCACTTCATTTCCCGTTTAAATATCTCATTAGCTTTTCTATCTTCACTGATTTTTATACCCAGATGGATTTGGCGTTTTTTTAGAGCAGAACCCCAACAAGTGAGCTTGCCAGCAATACAAAACAGTGTCGCCCATATGGTTCACTCATTGATGTACTTTCTAATGTTTTTCGTGTATGTCACAGGTTTTTTTATGCTCACAAAACCTGTAACCTTACTCGGAAAAATTGAATACATTAACCCCTTAATAGCCCATGACAACATTTGTGAATTGTTTTTCTTCTTACATCGCTACTCCTGTTATCTCCTCTTTTCTCTCATTCTCCTTCATGTAGGTGCGGTGATTAAACATCAATTCATCAACAAAAACCAAATATTAAGCAAGATGCTGTTTTGAGTTATTGTTATACGCTTATTGAAGAAGGCTTGAGATTAAAATACTAAACATTCAATATTCTTGTTATCTTAATCAAGGTTATATTGATTTAGCTATAAAGATGGCGCTTTGTGGAAAGCGCCAAAAGCTTAAAATTAACGATTAACGCCATAGTCTCTTGTTATACTCATATATACCTGTGATGCTTCCGTTTACTGAGGAAAAACCATGTTTGCCGTTATCTATCGTTTTAGTTTACCCCCTGAACAAGAGAGTATTTACCAAACATATTGGACTCAAGTTGCTCACTATTTTGTGGATCAGCGCGGCGCCATTGGATCTTGCCTACATAAAGGAGAAGATAATTTATGGGTTGCCTATTCACGTTGGCCCGACAAAGCGACGCGTGATAAAGCTTGGCCGGGTAAGGAAGCCCCCAGCGACACCCTACCTTTAAACATTCGCGAAGCAATTGAAAAAATGCAGCAAATCAAAAAAAGTAATCAAGACTTACCGCAATTTGATGAAATTTGCCTCGATGTCGTTGAAGATCTGTTATAAAGAAGCCCATGGAAGCGCAAACTTTAAAGAGCGACCTTATTACCCATTAAAACAACCCATGCCGGATCAGCATTATACCTGTTCATTCGGCACATCAAGCACGCCTTCTAGATACTGCAGCGCCCGACCTGAAACAAGCACTCTATCACCCATAACATGGCAAGTAAGCTTCCCGCCTCTTTTTGACGCTTGATAAGCATCAAAGATCGACTGACTCACTCCTATTTGACTCAATTTCTGTGCCCATAGAGGTGCTAACCCAACGTGAATAGAGCCTGTTACCGAATACTCATCTCCCCCATTCGCAGGCCAAAAATAACGTGAGATAAAATTAATTTCATTTTCTCACTCAATATGACAGTCCCCCCTAAGCAATTAAACGCTCATAAGATGACTTAGCGATATGCATTAAGATAAAATTATCAATAGGTGCATTTTCTGCAATACGCACATGACGTTCTTTCTCAGCAAGAGACGGTATTGATGATGACACTAATGATGAAAAACCTAATGCTTGGTAACATCGCTGGCCGCGAATATTCTCAGGATAAACACAAAGCCACACATAAGGTGACATACTCAAAAAGGTATGTTGCAAAAATAAGGCTATTGCCTTTCGGCCTATTCCTTGCCCTTTGTTGTTTAACGCTATACGTTTAATATAGGTTCCACAATTTTGCTGCGTTAAATCAAAACTGATCAAATAACCTAGCTTCTCACCTGTCACTGACGATGCTATCAACCAATGTTCACGATCATTTCGCTCAATTGTATTAATGTGCTCACCACGAGTCCATTGACTAATATACGCTTTATTATCAAAAAGCTGTTCTGTTTCAATCACAAAATCTAAGTCACTGATTTGCGTTAATGACAAAGTCATCTCAGCTGAACTTATCATGCCTGACTCCCTATAACACTTGAACTTGAACCTCTCTCCATCAACATTCCACAACCCAAAGCAATGAACCAAACAATTTGCCCTAAACCGAAAATTGCAGTCATCATTTCAAATAAAAACAAGGTCGATAAAAATGATAACCCCGAAAAAAGGGTCAGTACGCCAGATATACCCACCACTATGCCCCAGAAATGTACCCAAGCATAAAATATTCGGTATTTTAATCCCACATAACTCACAAGTAACACCCACAAAGCGCCCACCAGCTCAATGCCGCCACCCAGTGCATCAATCACTATAGATACACTTTGATAAATCGTCATAGCTTGCTCAGCGTTCACACTATAATCCTGAACTATTGCTTCTAAACTGGTTAAAAAAATCAAGCTACTGGCAAGCACAATCGCCGCCCAAAGATAACCCACTGTTGTTGCAAAACTCATCAATTCAGGCGCCACGTGTTTAAAACGCCGATAAAGCGCTTGAACAAGAATAATTAAAACGAAACTGAAGAGGATCCCGCACACTAAGTAACCTAGAAAATAACTATCTTGATGATTGATCATAAACGCAATATTGCTTTGAGATAGAGAAGTCGTTACATCATCAATACATGGCGCAACCGAGCAGGTCGTCTCCTCACCACCACTGGGATCCAACACGGCAAAAAACCAAATAAAGCCAAAGAGATAAATAACCGCTTCAGTCAATGCTGCTAAGGCGCCCCATCTTTGTATCGACATGATTAATACTCCTTATTAATCTTTCAAATATGGTGATGAATAACATCCCTAGATCCTCGAACTTGGCAGTACAGAAAGATAAATTAGACCAATTTGACCATTTTGAAATTCGTCAATGTTTCACCTCGAATAAGCACCTCTTGTTGCTTATCCACTTGAAAACCAAAATGGTGAAAAAACATTTTTGCAGTAAGACTCACATCAGAATAAAAGCGCATTATCCCCGCTAACTGACCCTGCATAAAAATATGCTGCATGAGTGCTTTTCCCACTCCCATGCCTTGATATTCATGATGACAAAAAAAATGATCGATATAACCATCTTCTTGAAGATCGGCATACCCAACAATGACGCCTTGAATTTCAGCGATAAAAGGCGCAATCCTATCCATTTTTTGCTGCCAAACACTTAAATCGAACTCATCGGGAGCCCAAGCCGTCACTTGCTTCAGGGAATAATCCATACTATTCACATGATGAATAGTATGGTAGAACAATTTCCAAGTCGACATCGCATCAGCAGTGCAATATTGCCTAATAGTGATCGTCGGCTTGGCGGCGCCATACTCCACTCTCATGACTTGCTCACTTTGGCTCTCCTTAATGCCACCCTTTACTGTCATTTTGTCCACTTAAATATCGTTGAGTTGAATAAAGTTAATTGCAATCCTATAATAAAAGTATACAAAATAAATTTATAAGTCAATGTATTAGTTGAATATTAGCACAATAATATTGCTCAAATTAGCTATCATAAAATAAACAATACGACATTGATGAATAACATTCATAACAACTTATTTATTGTCTTCATTTAAAAACCAAATTCACACATTCCCCTGCGACGTTAAACAGGAGTGAGATAGCTTTGTTGCATATAAAGGTTAATGGCTTTTAATACATGAGTTCGATTAATGGTCCCTAATACACGATCATTTTCCACAACGGGATACACTTTAGGCTTTATGCCTGTCATTTGACCCGCCACCTCCAGAATACTGGTTTCAGGAGTCATAATAACCACATCGGTGAGCATGCAATCTTCCACAGTCGCAGTAAGATCGCAGTGATAGCTGCTTTTTAACATGACATCTAAACAATCTTGCTGAGTTAAAAAACCTATGATGCGCTCCTCTTCATCCACAACCGCTGCGCCCAACTTATGGTTATCAAGCAACCAATCGACAGCGGTGGCCAATGACATTGCAGGCTTTAATAACACTGGCCGCCTGTCCATATAATCTTTCACTTTGATAGAATCCATAGCATTTCCCCTAAAATCAAGACTCTCTTTAAGTCTAGTTAAGATTTTGACTTAAGTTTATGCAATTACCTTTATGGCTTAACAGCCTAAATAAAGCCATTTCAGCAAAGCTGACAATATTCAATCAAAAAGGAGAAAATAAAACCTGAATCGACACTGACCAACAGAATGAAAAGGACTTTATTTTAGCTATCTTATTCGCTTTTTATGCCCGATAAGTTTATATTATTATTAATTAAACTCTATAGCTATTCAGACCGAAGGTGAAAAATTGATATGATGCTCAAACCGCGATAAAATCACCCAATGAATTAGCGTTTGAAACGCGATAACCATTAAGAGGTTAATCAAAAAACCAATATGACGCAGTCAATACTTAATCCTCATTGACTCTTAAAGTGATAAAAGGATCTTTTTTGTTCAGACTTTTTCAAAGCGGCATATCAGCTCTTCTACTCTTGCTATTGAGCATGTGTATTCCTATGACAGCTCAAGCCAATGATTGGCTTAAACTCAAGATCACTGGTGTCAATAAGGCATTAAAAAAGAATATTGAAGCCCACCTAGGCACACTCCCCACATCCAGTGTTCAGCGTCGAGCTTATCTTTTTAATGCAAAGGACAATATTAATGCCGCCTTACAATCCATGGGTTATTACCATAGCATCATTAAACAAACAACCACTCAAGATGAAAAGTCAGCTTGGGTATTGAATATTGATGTGACCTTAGGCGAACCCACCCGCCTGCAATGGATAGATATTCGTATTGAAGGTGAATTATTAGACGATCCTATTTTTAACCAATGGCTTAATCAGTTAAAAATACGACCAGGTGACATACTCAATCAAGGCACATATGAACAAATGAAGTCTCAGTTAGTCTCAATGGCACTGGCTCGAGGCTACTTTGACGGACAATATACTCAATCTCAAATTATTGTTAATCGAGATTTAAATCTTGCGAAAATTAATCTTTACTATCAATCAGGTGACCGATATCGTTTAGGTGATGTCACTTTTGAGGGGTCGACACTTGAACCTGTATTATTAAACCGACTGATCCCATTCAAAACAGGCGCACCTTATAGCAGTAGCGCTTTGAATCAACTCAATCAAAAATTACTCGATACAAGCTATTTCTCCAATATTCAAGTGTTACCTTTGATGAGTCAAGCTAGTAATAATGTCATTCCCATTAATGTGAGTCTTTCACCTCGACCGGATCACTCCATTAAATTAGGTCTTGGCGCCGATATTGGTAACACTACAGATAATAGCATCGACCCCAGAGTCAGTGTCACTTGGCAAACACCACAAATTAATCGCTATGGGCATTCACAAACCACCACGGCTGAATGGTCTTTAAATCGGCCTAAGCTCCTCACAAGCTATAGTATTCCATTGACTGATCCACTGGATGATTTATTGAAAATTCAATTTGGTATTATTCGAGACTATTATGGACTCACACAAGAATACAGTACCAGCAGTCAAAAATATTACAATACGGGCCAACTTGACTCGACCCAATATCTCATTGGCGTCGCACGTCAACATAGATTGAAAGATAAATGGGTTTTCTCTTATTCTCTCGAAGCATTAAAAGAGAAATACACTCAATCCGATGTCAATTACGATCCTCTATTTATCTTATTCGGCAGTAGCCTATCAAAAACAGTTCGAGGGGATAGCAGCTTAGATCCTAAATCAGGCACGATGCAATCTTATTCTATCGCCTATGGCGATCCCGACTTGGGCTCAAGCATTGAACTGCTTAAAATGGAAGCCAAATTTAAATGGATTGACACCTTTTTTACCAAGCACCGTTTTGTATCTAGGTTAGATTTAGGGATCAATATCACCGACGACAGTAACTTAGCTAAAATTTCTCCTTCGTTACGCTATTTTGCCGGAGGCGATCAAAGCATTCGAGGCTACAGTTACAACGAACTGGGCCCTTATATTGATTATACGGACTCAGACGGCAATCAAATAAGAGAAGTTGTCGGAGGACGTTACTTGATTGTCGGTAGTATAGAATATCAATACTATTTTACCCCCAGCTGGCGAGGAGCCCTCTTTGTTGATGCGGGTAATGCTTATGACACAGGTCAGTTTAACCCCCTAGTCTCCGTCGGCCCAGGCATTGCTTGGATCTCACCTATCGGACCGATCCGACTGGATTTAGGCATAGGCTTACAAAAAAACGATACCTTAGAACGCCCCTGGCGGATCCACATTATGATGGGGTCGGAACTATGAAAAATTCCCCTTCCTCAAAAACAGAGGCCTCTCCTGCTAACAATAGAACTCAATCACCTTCTATGTTAATCAAGTTGACCCGCTTTTGCTGGCGCGCTTTCAAATTCATCTCTCGCAGTATCATTTATGTTCCTCTGTTTATATTGATCTGTTTTGCAGCATTGGTTGGCACTCAACCCGGCACTCAATTGGCTCTTAATATTGCCAATAGCTTAATTCCTAACCTCAACCTCGTTTACGCTAAAGGGACACTCAATAAAGGGTTAAGCTTATCTTCAGCCCATTGGTCAATGCCTGGGATCAAAGTGGAGGTCATGGATCTTGATGTGATTTGGCAACCTCTATGCCTATTGCAAAGTCAGCTGTGCGTTAAGCAGCTTACGACCCATAAAATCAAGGTGGATATCGATACAGATGCGCTGCCAAGCGCCAGCGAAACGGTCAAAAACACAGAGCAAACGACAGACGATGAAAGTCCCATTATTTTGCCATTAGCCATTCAATTAACACAATCTGATCTTCGCAACATACATGTCAGAGTCAACGACATGACCTTTGATGTTCAACAGCTCAACACTCAAGCACAATGGACAAGCACAGGCATTCGAGTTAATGATATGAGTGCGGTGGATTGGAAAGTCAATATTCCTTTAGGGAACGCATCGGCCGATACCAAAATCCAATCAGCCTCTTCAAAAGCAGTTGGCGCCTCAAGTCAGACTCAAGCTCAAACAGCACAAGCCCAAACAACACAAACAAAGTCAATAAACACAACAGCCAATGATTGGGCCATGGCCAAACTTCCCCAAGTTTTTATGCCCATCCCCGTTTTTGTTGACAAACTTAGCCTAAACAAAGGCAACTTGATATTAGGTCAACGTCAAGATTATTTTAACAAAGCCACATTAACAGGAAGCTACCAAAGTTACCTTATTCATGTCGACCGTTTTTTTGCCGCCCATACTGATGGCGAAATCAATCTAAAAGGGGATATGCAACTCAGAGAAAACTATCCTATCAATATTGAAGCCAATGGCAAAATAACCCAACTCAAAGAAGTCCCAAAACTGAACAATCAATCCTTTGATTTAAGCGTCGCCAATGATTTTAGTCACCTAGAAGTCAATTTAACCGCAAATGGCCAAACCAATTTAACCCTTAAAGGACAGATCAATTTAACGGTGCCAACTTTAGATTATCAAGTTGACCTTAATGCACTGAGTATTATTTGGCCATTGGATACCGCACTTTATCAAGGACATAATCTTCATTTTACCAGTCAAGGATCCTTAAGCAAACAAACAGCAAGCTTAACAGGCAATATCATCACCCCTTTTCAACCTGAAGCGGCCATTAAAACGAATATCACTCATGCCAATCACACACTTAACATTGATGAATTTAACGCCAAAAGTCCAATGGGTGACGTCACATTAACGGGTTCTTTATCTTATAACCAGGCCTTAGCATGGCAGGCAAATGTCTCAACCAACAAACTTGACATCAGTCAAATAGAATTAACGCCTTTAAATATTACCTTGAATTATCCCATTCCTATGAGCCAAATAACGGGAGAGTTTTCAACGAAAGGCAAGATTAATCTCAGCGATGAAACATGGCAAGTCGCAATGGAAAAAGCCAACCTAGAAGGTACTATCGATAGCTACCCTTTATCTCTCACTGGAAATATATTCGTTAACAATGATTTTCAGCTCAGTGCAAATACGCTCAATGTTACCGCATTTAAAAGCCAGTTAACCCTCAACGGTGATGTCACCAATAACTGGTCTCTCAACGGTCAATTATCCATACCAGAGCTACAGCTTTGGGATCCTAATGCCGCAGGGGCAATCCATGCCAATATCAATATCACAGGAGAGACAAACCAGCCTCAAGCCAATGCGGTAGTCAATGCCGAAAACATCAGTTACCTAAATAGCACATTAAATAAAGCCAATCTATCTGGAACCATGGATTTATTTGATAATAATGCCTTTAACTTCAAGCTATCAGGCGACAATATCACCCTTAATACTCTCACGCTAACATCGGCTAATATGCGCATTGAAGGTGACTCTCAAGGTCAAAAAACCCAAATAACCACCTTGGGCGATCTCGCACTCAACAGCCAAATCACAAGTGATGTAAATTTGAAGACGCAAGCGTTCAATGCAAAGATTGAGCAACTATCAATCGACTCAAAACTTGGCAAGTCGCAATTAAATAAACCTATGACCATCAGTTGGGATCAAGCACAACAGCAAGGAAAAATCAGCCCTTTTTGTTTAAAAGATGCACAAGGAACACTTTGTTCAACCCTGGATTCAACCTTTGGCACCAAGGGACAATTTACTCTGCATTATCAAGGAAATTTAGGCGCCTTGATGACGCCTTTATTACCCAATCAAGTGGCATGGAATGGCCTTGCTGAAATGACAAGCACATTCAAATGGGCTAAAGACACAAAACCCACAGGCGAGTTGGCATTAAGTCTATCTTCAGGCACTCTAACGCTCCCTCAAATAAATAACACTCAACACACCCCTGTGGTCATGGAATATGGAGCAATAAACCTTAACGCCCTTTTGGATTCCAAGCAAATACTGACCACACTTATCTTGAAGTCGAATAACATCGCCAGTATCAATAGTCGACTCAGCATTAATATTGACCCTGATGATAGACAATTAAAAGGCTATGTGAAACTAAATCAAGTGAAGCTTAGTGCCCTAGCGGATTTTCTTCCACAATTAGATACGCTGAGTGGCGATCTCTCCAGTGATTTCAAGATTGCCGGCACGCTGAGCTCCCCTATATTATCAGGTCATGTGACCTTGAAAGAAGCCAGTATATTGACCGCCGCCAACCCAACATTAATTGACAATTTAAATCTAAAAGTCACCTTAGCAGGACAAAAAGCAAACATAAATGGTCAATGGAAAATGGGAGACGGCACCGCTCATTCAAAAGGTTATATTGATTGGTCCCAAACTCGCGCCAAAGCCCATTTCACACTGAAAGGCAGTCAATTATCCATCATTCAACCTCCTCTGGCCATTCTCAAGCTGACGCCAGATCTGGTTATTGATATTGCCGATAATGAAATGAAGATCACAGGTGAGCTCGATGCCCCTAGTGGTGACATTACCCTTGTTGAACTGCCTGAAGGTGGCGTAGCCGTTTCCAAAGATGTGGTCTTTCAAGACAGCATAGCCACTCAAGAAAAAGCCAGCAATCCCATGCTGATCACAGCAAATTTAAAAATGAAAGTCGGGGAACAATTAAACATTGAGGGCATGGGATTAACAGGAAGGTTAACAGGCAAGGTCAATTTAAAGCAAACCGAACAACACCCCACACAACTGTTCGGAGAAATTAAAATCATCGATGGCACATACAAGTTTATGGGACAAACCCTCACCATCAATACTGGCGAGTTGCAATTTGTCGGTTCTATGGATGAGCCCAGTTTGAACATTGAAGCCGTTCGAGAAATCAAGACCGATGATATTACCGCTGGCGTGCGTATCACTGGCACGCCTAAAAAACCTATTGTAACATTATTCTCTTCACCATCAATGGAACAAGCAGAAATCCTGTCCTATATACTCAAAGGTACAAGCCTTGACAGTGATAACGACTCTTTAATGCTCACCGCGGCGTTTACATTAAGTCAGCAAGCGGGGGTTGGCACTAGCACCATAGGTAATCTAACCAATACTGCCACAGGCTTGATTGAAAAACTGGGCTTCTCAAATGTCCAGCTGGACACCAATGATGACGGCAAAGTCGCGATCAGTGGCTATATAGGTGACAGACTCATGGTTAAATATGGCATGGGCGTATTTGATACTGGATATGAAATGACGGTTCGCTATTATTTACTCTCTCAGCTTTACCTTGAAACCGTCTCTGCAGAGCTCGAACAATCTCTCGATCTATATTATAATTTTGACTTATAATACAGATGGTTATAATTTATTTTTTAAATAAGCCCCTAAGGTTAACCCATTTGCAATCAAGACTAAAATCAACAAGGTATTGAACATGCAAAAAGTATTCACGCTGACAAAAGGCTGTATTGCACATGAAACATCATATTTTTTTAAAAGTCGGCTTTACCCTCGCCATCACTTTCCTGTCCCCAGTCCAAGCTGAAGCACAACAAAACAAGATTCGAGCGATCTATTACTCAGTTGAAAATATCAATGATATTAAAAACCTGCCAGAGCAGAAACTGCCCATTGCAGCCTTATCCAAGGCCTTATTCTATTGGCAGCAGGTCAATCCCGGTCTCACCTTTATCGAGTCCGACAACCCCAGTATCGAGATAAAATGGCAAAAATACGCCTCAAGCACACATTTAGGATTAGCCACTTGCTTATCCACGGGAGCAGAAAAACCTAAGCACTGCGTATTAGATATTTCTCTAGGCGCTCGAAATTGCCAAGGGCAATTTGTACAAAGCGATGAAAACATGGTAACCAACATCATTATGCATGAAATTGGGCATGCCTTAGGACTTGGACACCATAGTGATCCTAATAATTTGATGTATTCGCCTCAGCCTGACAGCCAAGCAGATGCAAACTATAACCGAAAAGGCTATACCCTTCCCGCTCAACTCAATGCCCTTTACCTCGGGCAAAATGACTTGTTAAGCCAAGAAAAAAGCCTAAAAGCCAACATTCAGTCCCTTGATTTAGACATCAACCAAGAGAAAATACGCTATGATGATTACTATCAGCAATATCAGCGTTATAACAATAAAACCTTATCAGAAAGTCAATATCGTCACGCCACACAAATCACTGAAGATGTGAATAAACAAGCTAATTATATCAATGAATTAGTTGAGAAAAGGAACAGATTAACCCACGAAATTAATCAAACCATCAATGCATTAGGCTGTTTTCCTAACTTCAATGTCCGCCGTTAATTTTCTATGAAAAAATACCGACTTCCAGCTGGATCTTGCAGCTGGAAATATCAAGGGAATAGAACAGCAATGCTCTCCTTGCATTGCTGTTCATCACTTAATGACTCTGCGCTTCTTCTTTTTCAAAAGCCTCTTGCTCAGCTTTTATCTTAGCTTCGTTAGCTTCTTCTAAGGCTTCTTGCTTATCCTTCTCTTTACTTTCTGTAATAGATTTTAGCGTCGAGTCTGTTTCACGCATTTTAGTGTCTAATCCTTGTCCATGTTTATAACGCTCTAGTACTTCATTCACTTCAGGTGAAATATGATCGCTCATGTTCCATTCTGGTAATACAGGCACACTTGAGTTAGGCATTAAATTGATGCCTTTATCATCTTGCTCAAGTTGTAATGCTCTGAAGTAATTATATTTACGACCAGAGATCCCTTGCATCGTCATGCCTTCACGAATGATGGTCGGTTTAATAAACACCATAAGATTTTTCTTCGTTTTGCTGCTTGATGATGAACTAAACAACCATCCAATCAAAGGAAGATCGCCTAAGAAAGGCACTTTTTGTACACTTTCCTGCACATCTTCGTTGATCAATCCGCCAAGAACAACAATTTCGCCAGAATCCGCCATCACTGTTGTGGTTAATCGCCTTGTGGAAAAAGTCACATCCACAGCCGTATTACCATTGATCCCTGAAACCTCTTGTTCGATCACTAACTTCACTGAGCTGCCTTCATTGACAAGCGGCGTCACTTTCAACTTAACACCCACTTCTTTTCTCTCAACAGTTTGAAAAGGGTTACTGTTATCTGAGCTCGCGGTCGCACCGCTGATCACTGGCACTTCGTCACCCACAATAAATGTCGCTTCTTGGTTATCCAAAGTCGTGACTGAAGGCGTTGCTAGCACATTTGAAGTCGTATCGCTGGACACAGCTTGAATAAGCGCACCAAAATCATCAGACCAAATCCCCCACGCCATACCACTGATCTCAGAAACAGCAGACGCTAATGTACTGATATCACCTTGTGTTTCACCACTGTAGGTATAAGTCCCAGTAGAAGCATCATAATAAGTGGTTGAACTAGTTGACTGCGCATCCCAGACCCCCGCCCCAATTTCACTGATAGTGGGACCAATATTATCAAACTGGGTCGCCATACCTGTTGCACTGGCCATTTGCACGCCAAATCCCACAGAGTCACTTTCTGACACTTCAACGATAATGGCTTCCACAAGCACTTGTGCCCGTCGAATATCCAATTGGTCAATCACACTCTCAAGGGTTCGCATCTGTTCAGGATCGGCGCTGATCACTAAAGCGTTAGTATCAGCATGCGCCATAATATTAATATCGCTGCGACCTTGTGAACTTGTCGATGACTTACTCCCCGATTTCGCCGCCGACTTAGAGTCGGTTAATTTTTGAGCAAAGCCGGTCAGTACTTCAACCATATCTTCCGCGTTAGCGTAGCGTAAGTAACGAACTTTGATATTACCTGTTGTGGCTTGGTCTTCATCCAACTTTTTAATTAATGCAGCAACTCGCTCTCTGCTTTTCTCATCACCACTGACCACAACCGCATTGAGCCGCTCATCGGCCACCACTTTTGGTGTTTGTCCAGGTAGCTGAGCTTGATTGGATGTTGTGCGGTATAGATTTTCGATGATACGCACAATTTCACTGGCAGAAGCAAACTTCAACACCACCACTTGTGTATCAATGTCACCTTGCTTATCCACGCGATGAACGATATCCACTAGCTTATTCACCACAGAAGCACGTCCTGTCAGCATCAAGACATTAGACTGATCATAATTGACAACATTCCCACCTCCGGCATTATCATTGAGCTGACGAAGCAGTGGTGCCAGCAGTTTTGCCTCTGTATTATACAAGGGCACCACTTGAGTCACCATTTCATCCCCAATGCCCGGTGTACCATCATCCGCCACTCTAATGGCCGCGGTTTTCGCATCTTTGTCTTTAATGACTTTAATGATGTTATTCTCGCCTTTAACAACGGCGTAACCATACACTTGCAACACATTTAAGAAGAATTGATAGTATTGTTCTTCGTTCAATGTATCATAACTGCGTACATTGATTTTTCCACGCACAGTGGGATCAATAATGATGGTTTTATTTAAATTTTTACCGACAATATTAATAAATTCTTCAATATCTGCTCCTTTGAAGTTGGCAGAAAATTGTTCACTCCATGCCGTCAATGGCAGTAATAATGCCACCGCCATGATCCAAGTCGCCCTAAGGCTGTTGTTGACACGCTTCTTATTTATCATTGATCTACCTCTGTGGCGCTATGTATAAAGCATTGCAAAGAGCAGTAACATTTAGTAAAACATGCTAAGGCAATGTTAAATATCCCTTTTAAAATAACGGGTTATATTCTCTTTCTGCTTTATACAGCATGAAATCGATTAAGAATGCGTGAAATATCTTTTATGTATGTAACGTTTTTTGGTAATAATGATGGGTTCCTTAAGCAATCTTGAAATCAACACCACAACAAAGGAAAAATAAGCCATGTAGAATGAATGAGTTATAAAAAATAAAAACGAATAAATAGGCGTTTTTTTTGTTAAAAAATACCTTGAATAGAAGCTGAAGATAGATGTAAAACATCTTCAATAAAATACAGTACTGAAACTGACATAACATTGACTTTAATTACTTGAAAAAATAGCTTAAAAGAAAAAACCCTGTGTATTGTCATACACAGGGTTTTTTGTCTTCTAATAGCATTCTTAATGAAAGATGATCAGTAATTCAAACACCCTTCATACATCTGAAAAGGGCTTAAGCTTCTTCGCCTAAGTACTCTGAACTGGATAAATGTAAATAATGCAAATATCGCTCATATTGTGTAACCACATCTGCAAGCAATTGTTCTTGAGTATACCCCATCACATCATAATGCTGACCACCATGCTCTAAGAAGACTTCAACTCGATAATAACTGTCTTCTCCCTCTTCTATCTCACTTTCAATAGGATTTGGAATGGTATGGGCACGAATACGTAAGCCATAAACGAAATCATCTTGTTCATCTTCTTTGATCACAAAGCGCACACGATCGCCAATATAGCGCACCTCAGCATGAATATTACGCTTTTGAAAACTTGAACACGCTTTTGACAGTGCTGGAGCGGCGACCTCCTTTAAGAAGGACTGTGCCTCTTCTTGACTAGGGTGACATACCAGCACATCGATGCGCTCTTCCCAGCTCACATTGGCTTTGGCATATTGCACACTGGTGTTATGGGACTGCACGCTATTGAGTTTAAGCCAATCATCTTTCAGTGCTTTATACAAACCTAAGCACATGAATAACATGACCAATAAGAAAGGTAATGCACTCGCAATGGTCACCGTCTGCAATGCTTGCAGTCCTCCAGCCAGTAATAACACCGATGCCACCACACCTTGAAGTAAGGCCCAGAAAACACGTTGCCATACGGGGGCTTCAGCATCGCCCCCTGAGGTCAGGTTATCGATAACCAAAGAACCCGAATCCGATGAGGTCACAAAAAAGGTGATAACAAGACACAAACCTATCGTTGACAGTAAAGTTGGCATAGGTAAATATTCAAAAAAGCGAAATAACGCCACCGACACATCCGATGAGACCGCCTCTTTTAAATATAACGCCCCATGATTTGCGATAGCATCAATAGCGGTATTACCAAAGACTGTCATCCATAAAAAAGTAAAGGCTGAGGGCACAAATAACACGCCAACAAGAAACTCTCTAATGGTACGACCCCGTGAAATGCGTGCGATAAAAGTCCCCACGAAAGGTGACCATGAAATCCACCAGCCCCAATAGAGCAGCGTCCACCCCCCTAGCCAATCATTTTTTTGCTCATACGCATATAAATTGAACGTTTTCCCTACAATATCGCTTAAATAGCCACCGGTGTTTTGCACAAAAGCCCGTAATAAATCCACTGTTGGACCAAATAAAAGGACAAAAACCAATAATAAAAAGGCTAAACCTAAGTTAAGCTCACTGAGTCGTTTAACCCCTTTATCCAACCCTGAAAAAACAGACAAAGTCGCAATAAAGGTAATACCGATAATGAGTAATACTTGCAATGTTGTGGAAATCGGCCAACCCAATAAATAATTCAAGCCAGAATTGAGTTGTAATACACCAAAGCCTAAGGATGTTGCCACACCAAACAGGGTGCCCAATACTGCAAAGGTATCCACCGCATGGCCCATTGGCCCGTATATCCGCTCTCCGATAAGAGGATAAAGTGCACTTCGAGGCAATAAAGGCAGCTTATGACGATAAGAGAAGTACGCTAAACTCAGTGCGACAATGGCATAAATCGCCCACGCATGGATCCCCCAATGAAAAAAGGTGATCTTCATGGCTTCTTTTGCCGCAGCAATGGACTCTGGAGGAGTATCGGGCGGCGAAAGGTAGTGCATGACAGGCTCTGCAACACCAAAAAACATCAAGCCAATGCCCATGCCCGCAGAAAACAGCATGGCAATCCAGCTTTTATAGCTGTAATCAGGCTCAGCATGATCTGGGCCTAACTTGATATCACCAAAGCGGCTAACCATCAAAAATATAATAAAAATAAGGAAAACAGCGACACCCAGAATATACAGCCAACCGGTTTTGACTTCTAGCCAGTGTTGCATTGATTTGAAAACAGCTTGAGATTCTTCGGGCCAAAATGCCCCAATCGATACCATTAAAAAAATCAGTATTACGGATGAAAAAAATACAGGAGCATTGATGCTCGACTTAATCATTTTAACCTCTCAGAATAGCTCATCAATCACTCATGCCAAAGGGCATGATAAAATGAACTTTCTACTCCAGAGTGATAACACATGAAAAAAACAGTACTCTGAACCCTAAAAGACATGGATTAATGACAATTTCCATCTTTTACAATCACAACAAAATACTCTTAATAAGTTACTTTGGTATAGGAGTGAATACCAAATCAACTCAATAAAGGATATTCGATAACGTTACTCGCTCACCCCTCGTCACGGGAATAAACACACAGCCTAACGCTATTGAATCGCCTTTCTTTCCACACAGCAAAGCGCAATACTAACACAAACTCAGGTTCAAAAGTGACTCATTATAAATAAACTTTAATCATCCGATGAGTGATATCGCTCAATCAATACGCTATGAATATTGATTTTTCTGCAACAAAAAGCCGCCTTTATTTGGCGGCTAGAACGCTATGATGTGTTAAATTCATTGAAAAAAACTAGTCATTACTTTGGCCTAAATCTAAAGGCATATCCTCACGCAAGCTTTGCCACATGACACCACTGTTAATGCCGTAGTTACGCATTAAAGAGGTCACCTCATGATAGTTACCCTTTTGCGCCAACACTTCCAATTGTTTATAAAAATCCAGTGCCAGAGCTCTAGCGTCTGAACTTGAAAAATAATAACGCCCAACACGACTATAGAGGCCTTTAAACCCATTTAAAATAAGCACATATAATGGGTTACCAGAAGAAAAAGCCAATGTATGCTGTAATTGATAATCAAAATCAGCATAGGCTTGTGCCGTATCTTCCAATGTATGGATCTGCGCCAAAATGTCGACAGCTTTATCAGGATTGTTGCGAATGGCCCCTTTAAAATAAATCGCACTGACATTACTTCTTGCTGACAGTAATTGATCGACGAGCTCGGGAAAACCATCAGGATTTAATTCTGCAATGGTCTCTAAAATATTTAGCCCAGACGTTTCCCAAAAATTATTAACCCGAGTTGGTTTACCATGTTGAATCGTCAACCAACCATCACGGGCAAGCCGCTGCAATACTTCTCGCAATGTGGTTCGAGTGACGCCAATTAATTCAGACAACTCTCTTTCGGCGGGTAAAATGGAACCTGGGGGGAACTTATTGTCCCAAATGGACCTTACAATATACTTTTCTGCAAAGCTTGCAGGACCTTTGGCATTGATTATCATCAGCCCGTGTTATCCCATTATTAGCATTAACTTGTTCACTGATCATACCAGAGCCATAAAAAATGGAAACCTTATCTCTCACATTTCTGTCACCCAAATCAACATATTGATGTTTAAATGAACTTATTTGATTCAAAATCACGTTTTTTTGAAAAAATAGCCAATTAAGATTCCTTAATCTGAAACTTACCTGTATTTTACGTGCAGAAATTTATTGAACCCAAACTTTGGATTTTCGCTATTTCAACGTGAAAAATGTTGTTAAAATGTTTTCCATTGTAAATCAAAGTAATTATTATTCGAGAAAATTTTATGACTACGACTATGAGTCAAGCTTTTATTCATAACTTCTTAGGCCAATCGCCTAAATGGTTTAAGCTCGCCATCTTGACCTTCCTCATCATTAATCCCATTATCTTTTATATTGATCCTTTTACTGCGGGTTGGTTACTGGTCATCGAATTTATTTTTACCCTCGCCATGGCCCTAAAATGTTATCCTCTGCAGCCGGGTGGCTTGCTCGCCATTGAAGCCGTGGCCATTGGCATGACCTCCCCCAGCCAAGTGCTGTATGAGATTGAAGCAAACTTAGAAGTTTTATTATTGCTCATCTTTATGGTCGCAGGCATTTACTTCATGAAACAGTTATTACTGTTTACCTTCACCAAGATCATCACTAAAATCCGCTCAAAAATCGCTGTCTCTTTAATGTTTTGTATAGCTTCCGCTTTTTTATCGGCCTTTTTAGATGCTCTGACTGTGATTGCCGTTATTATCACAGTGGCCGTTGGATTTTACAGTGTTTACCATAAAGTCGCTTCAGGCAAAAACTACGCCGATAATCACGATCATACCAGTGACAGCCAAGAGCACTTATGCGAAGAAGAACTAGAATCTTTCAGAGGTTTTTTACGTAATTTACTCATGCATGCCGGCATAGGTACCGCATTAGGTGGTGTCGCCACTATGGTCGGTGAGCCACAAAATCTGATTATTGCAGCACAGGCCAATTGGAGTTTTGGTGAGTTTTTCTTACGTATGGCGCCGATCACTATGCCCGTATTAGTTGCCGGAGTGATCACTTGCCTTTTGGTTGAGAAGTTCAAAATCTTTGGTTATGGTCAACAGCTTCCCGACGCTGTTCATAAGATTTTATCTGAATTTGACACCTATGAAGATGCTCATCGTACACCTCATGATAAAATGAAACTCATCATTCAAGCCTTAGTGGGAATATGGTTAATCGCAGGATTGGCACTGCATTTAGCGTCTGTCGGACTGATCGGCCTGTCAGTGATCATTTTAACTACCGCGTTTAATGGCATCACCAATGAACATTCTCTGGGTAAAGCCTTTGAAGAAGCCTTACCTTTTACCGCGCTACTCGCCGTCTTTTTTGCCATTGTCGCCGTCATTATCGATCAACATCTGTTTGCCCCAGTCATTCAATGGGCGCTGAGTTATGAAGGCAATACTCAGTTAGTGATCTTCTATATCGCTAATGGCTTGCTGTCTATGGTCAGCGATAATGTCTTTGTGGGTACGGTTTACATTAATGAAGTCAAAACCGCCTTACTGGATGGCAAGATCACACGAGATCAATTCGATTTGCTGGCCGTTGCCATCAATACGGGGACTAACCTGCCATCGGTTGCCACCCCTAATGGTCAAGCCGCCTTCTTATTCCTACTAACTTCAGCCATTGCCCCCTTAGTTCGTTTATCCTATGGTCGTATGGTATGGATGGCACTGCCTTATACCATAGTGCTATCCATTATTGGGATCTTGATGATCCAATTAGGCACATTAGAACATTTCACTCAAATGCTCTATGATAACCAGCTGATCTCAGAAGCATCAGATATAGTCCACAAGGCTACGTCTAACCACTAATAATGATAGACTATTTAGGCTTTAACTAAGACCCACTTTACGCGTGGGTTTTATTGAGGAGAACTCTTTTGAACACTTTGATCCATTTTGCACAATCCCGCCTAGCGTGGTTAACGCTAACATTGAGTGCAGCATTACTGCTCATTATCGCCTTATTTTTTCAATATGGCATGTCCCTTAATCCCTGTGTCATGTGTATTTACCAACGACTCGCTGTCATCGGATTAATGCTGGCAGGCATAGTAGGCACGCTAGGCTATCGCTCACGGTTCTTTCGCTTAATAGCCGTTATCCTTTGGGGGATAAGCAGTATTTGGGGGCTTAAATTCGCCATAGACTTAGTGGATCTGCAAATGAATCCTTCTCCTTTTGCCACTTGCGCTTTTCTACCGGAATTCCCAAGCTGGATGCCTTTACATGAATGGCTGCCCAGTGTGTTTATGCCATCAGGCATGTGCACAGACGCACCTTGGATTTTTGGCGGACTCTCTATGGGTCAATGGATGATTGGCATTTTCAGTGCTTACGTCATTGCATTAGTGATTTTCATCATTCCCACACTCATGAAAAATATTCATCAAACACCCCGTCCCATGTAATAAAGATCACCTTTCTGACATGCTCATCCATAAAAAATGCGGCTTTTACAGCCGCATTTTTATTACATTCCCTAAAGTTAGCCACACCAAGCAATTGCGCTTCAACTTGATAGGCAAGCTGAAATACCCTATGAATTGACTTCGCCACAGTCTGTTTGTCATGCTCAAGTTTTTCTATCATCACTTTCTCACACTGATAATAGGTTAACTATCAACCCTTTCCTTACTTTCCTGAGCTGTTTGTTTTTCATTTAACAATTTAATTAGCTGAAGTTGAGACTCTGCTATGGACTGCTGAGCGCTTGCAATCTCGCTAATGCGATTAAGTAATTTGACAGCAAAAACGATAATCCCAACAACCATTGCCAGCTGAAAAAATAGGGCTAAAAATGTGACGCCTGCAAACATATACAATCCTTAAATAGTGAATGGCACCTAACGCCTCATTAAGAGGCAAAATATTATTATTAAAATATCGGCACACGAAAGTAACCAACTGCTTTATATCATTTTTTTTACAAATTATGATATCCCTTCATCCCTTTTTGTTTTCTGACATTCATAAAAACAGTATTTGATTAACACTCTCAATCATGAATATCTCATCAGTCACGGGGATAAATACTGCAAAAGCGCAGTCATGTTCAAAAGCGACACCTCAAGATGGCTTGTCATTAATGCATCATCATATTGACTGCCATCACTAACAATAACACCGCAAAGATTTTTTTAATGGTCGACACTGGCAAATAATGGGTCGATTTAGCGCCTAAGGGCGCCGTAAACCAAGACGTGCAAACAATACCCAATAACGCGGGTAAATAGACAAACCCAGCAAATCCGTTCCCTAAAGCAAAATGTGCACTTCCTGAGCTGATATAACCGATAGAACCAAATAAGGCGATGACAATACCGCAAGCAGACGCACAGCCTATGGCTTTTTTCATATCCAATGAGAAAAATGTCAGCAAAGGCACCAAAAGCGCACCACCACCAATGCCTATCATGGCAGACAAGCCACCTGTGATCGCCGTAAGAAAGGTGAGCAAGCCTTTATTGGGCATTTGGCGTGCTTCAGACGGGACACTTTTGTTACTGCTATAAAGCATTTTCAGCGCAATAAGCACCACACTTACCACAAAGACTAAACGAACCGCAGCTTCAGGTAAGAGTGCGGCCATAAAACCACTGATCAATGCCCCAAGCGCCACACCAGTCATGATCCAAGGGGCGAGATCCCAAGGCACATTGCCTTTTTTATGGTGAGCCATTGCCGAAGCCGTCGATGTGAATAATATTGATGCCAATGAGGTTGCAACGGCAACGATCACCACTTGATCAGTGGGAACAAGATTGAAGTGAAGTAAAATACTGCTCAGCACTGGCACAATAATTAATCCTCCGCCAATGCCTAACAATCCTGCTAAAAACCCCACGCCACTGCCCAGTAACGCGCAGAATAACATTAATAATATTAATTCACTCATTCGGCCCACTTCTTATTTCATCAAAGGTTAAAAAGGGCACCAATATAGCCGACACTCGCCACACAATTCAAATGAATACCCAATGAATATTTCTCATGTTCAATGTGAAATAAATGCGCTTTTCAACCTGTCTTCGAAGCAGTATAAAGTCATTACACAACGAATACTCAATTAACTAATACCCAATTAATTCAGAACTAATAAATTCAAGTTCAATTAACTCAGGAACAGGATACCCAATGAATACAGAAGTGAATACAGACGTGAATACAGACGTTAGCTTTTCCATTAAACGCATTTGTCTCGATGAAAATTATCATCCCTCGAACAATACAAGGATCACCACCAACTTTGCGAATTTAGCGCGAGGCGATCACCGCCAAGCTAACTTACGCAACGCGTTAACTATGATTGACAATAGCTTTAATGCTCGAGCCCATTGGGATAACCCTAAAGGGGATCGTTATTCTGTCGAACTTGAGATCATTTCTGTTGATATGGCTATTGAAGGTGATGCCGCACCCTTTCCATCCATTGAAATATTGAAAACCCATATTGTGGATCGTCAAACAAACAAACGCATAGAAGGCATTGTCGGCAACAATTTCTCCTCTTATGTACGGGATTATGATTTTAGCGTATTACTGGCGGATCATAATAAAGATAAAGCCCAATTTAGCATTCCCAATAACTTTGGCGAACTCCATGGAAAACTGTTTCAGTACTTTGTGAATTCAAATGTTTACAAACAACATTTTAATAAACTACCAGTGATCTGCCTCAGTGTATCGGATAACAAAACCTATCAACGCACTGAAAATCAGCATCCTGTATTAGGCGTTGAATACCAGCCAAATGACACCTCTTTGACTGAGCAATACTTCAAAAAAATGGGCTTACAAGTGCGTTATTTTATGCCGCCAAACAGTGTGGCGCCTTTGGCTTTTTACTTCTTTGGGGATTTACTTAATGACTACACCAGTTTAGAGCTTATTAGCACTATCAGCACCATGGAAACCTTTCAAAAAATTTATCGACCCGAGATCTATAATGCCAATGCGGTAGCAGGTCAATCCTACCAACCTAACCTAAAGAATCGGGATCATTCATTAACCCAAATTGTTTATGACAGAGAAGAGCGAAGCCGATTAGCCAGCGATCAGGGGAAATTTGCTGAACAATACTTCATCAAACCTTACCAAAGCACCCTTGATCAATGGGCTGCCACTGTCAATCAGTAGTTATGGCAATCGCTCCATTCGTCATTCGCCATTCGCCATTCGTTAGTGCAAAAGTAAAAGGCAAAAGTAAAAGCGAAATTAAATGAGCCGTTTACACTCACTCGGTTCAATCATTAACTCAACTAAACGGCATCATAGATTATGAAAAGACTTCTACCTACATCCACTGCAGGCAGTTTGCCTAAACCCGCTTGGCTTGCAGAGCCTGAAACACTTTGGTCACCTTGGAAATTACAAAAAAAATAGTAAAAAGCAGCATTAATCAATCAGCATAGCAATATTAAATAGTTAATTGAATAAAAAGGTTACCATCACTCGGTTCAATCATTAACTCAACTAAACGGCATCATAGATTATGAAAAGACTTCTACCCACATCCACTGCAGGCAGTTTACCTAAACCCGCTTGGCTTGCAGAGCCTGAAACACTTTGGTCACCTTGGAAATTACAAGATGAAGCATTAACCGCTGGCAAACGCGATGCGTTACGTTTATCTCTACTCGATCAGCAACAAGCCAATATTGATATTGTCAGTGATGGCGAGCAAACACGGCAACATTTTGTCACCACCTTTATTGAGCACTTAAACGGCGTTGATTTTAACCAGCGACAAACCGTTAAAATTCGTGATCGCTATGACGCCAGTGTCCCCAGCGTCGTGGGCGCTGTGTCCCGTTCAAAAGCTGTGTTTGTTGAAGATGCCAAGTTTTTACGCCAACAAACCCAGCAACCCATTAAATGGGCACTGCCCGGCCCCATGACCATGGTAGATACCTTGTATGATGCCCATTATAAAAGCCGTGAAAAACTCGCTTGGGAATTTGCCAAAATTCTTAATCAAGAAGCCAAAGAATTAGAAGCAGCAGGCGTGGATATTATTCAATTTGATGAGCCCGCCTTTAATGTCTTTTTCGATGAAGTCAATGATTGGGGCATTGCCGCGTTAGAGCGCGCCATTGAAGGCCTGAAATGCGAAACGGCGGTGCATATCTGTTATGGTTATGGCATCAAAGCCAATACTGATTGGAAAAAAACCTTAGGTTCCCAGTGGCGGCAATATGAAGAGGCTTTTCCCAAACTGCAGCAATCGAGTATCGATATTATCTCGCTGGAATGCCACAACTCCCATGTGCCAATGGAGCTGCTTGAACTCATTCGCGGCAAAAAAGTCATGGTCGGTGCCATAGATGTTGCAACGGATACCATTGAAACACCAGAGGAAGTGGCCAATACCCTTAGACACGCCCTTAAATTTGTCGATGCCGACAAGCTCTACCCTAGCACCAACTGCGGCATGACGCCGCTTTCCCACCCAGTGGCAACTGGCAAACTCAAGGCACTCAGTGCTGGCGCCGCTATCGTGCGAGAAGAGCTTGTAAACGCGAGTGCCAGTTTTAGTGCCAGCTCGAATTAACGTTTAACCTTGCTTCATACAAACATAAAGCTGACGTGGCGCTCAACACCGTGAGCGTCACGTCAGCCAAGGATAGTCGGCTTAAAAGCTAAATCATTAAACAGAAGCTTTCACTCGTATTTTGATTGAGTTAAATAACCTGTAGAAACGCGTTTTAGAATTTCTTTCTTCCCATCAACATTATCTTTATAAATAAAAGTCCCTTCGGTCACTGAAAGCACTTCTACACAGAATTCTTCATTTGGATCCATCATTCCATAAGTATCAAATTGAAACTTAATACAGCTTTGATTACCTCTCATTTCCCACAATCCATGTGCAAACCAATATTCAGTCTTATTTTCATCATAATACCCAAATCCATGAAAACGCCCTTCTGGAATATAGGTAACATAGGAAATAATCTCACCTTCAGGGGTATAGTACTCAGCCCATACACCATGCAATAAAGACTTTATATCATTCTCTTTGGTCCCAGAGGAGCTTGAGCACGCGATAAGATTAAACCCTATTAAAAATATCAATATTATTCTGATCATTTATACTTCTTCCTTGAAAGTTATTTTTTAATACCTTTGCTTTCTTTCTGACACAAAAGCTGGTTATCATTCATCCAACTTAGATTTAAAAAATCTGTGCCATGAGCTTCTTCACTCACATTTAGGTTGATTTTACACAAAACTTATTGATAAATAAATGATATTTTACATTATATTAACTTAAATCACTACGCGAAAGCCAAAATCCCATGCGCCGTCGAAATCTTTACGTGTAAATGCGCGATAGATGTCTATTGAGCCTTCACCACCATGACTATTTCTGTCGACTTTTTTGTCGCAAGTATAAAAATTACGTATCATTATTCCGCATTCCTTTTCAGTTGATTTATCTCAAATCCATCAAACACCATAACGCAAAATCAACTTAGACATATATGGTAATGGCCAACTAATTTATGACTTTTCCCTTCTCATCATTAAGAGCATCTTTGAAGCCCTACATTCTATTTATTATCAATAAATTATTGATAATTCATGGCAGAATTTGATTATTTTTAACTGCAATCTTTATTTATTATCACTTTAAGTTCATCAGGTAAAAGCGTGTGCCCCCCTCGATGCAACATCGCATGACAATTCGGGCAAACGGGAATGAGATCTTTCAAGGGATTAAGCTTATACTCAGCTTTTATTTCTGACAAAGGTACTATGTGATGAACATGAATAAACTCTTTACCTCGCACGCCATAGATTTTTTCAAAATTGAATTCACATATTTGGCAAATATACCCAAACTTTTTTAGGCATTCTTGACGAGCAGCTGTATTTCTTTCATAAGCATTAACCGTTATTGTTTTTGTCATTCCCTCAAAGTACGAACTTCCACTCATATGCACTTCTTCACTGGATATAATATTTAATGGTATCGCCCTAAACACATCATTTTCGACTAATAATTTCCTTTTTTCTAATAACGGACTAAAACCATCAGCAACTGTCTCACCTTTTTTATTTTTCTTTGTTTGAGTTTTAAACACTAAAAGCTCATAACCTTGATGTCTAATCTTATTGATATGTTTCAGGGAGTGAGAATAACCATTTTTAGCCCATGTTGGACTAAGAATTAGATTATTATTTGGGTCATTCGAACAATCTAAGCTAAAAAGCACCTGTTTTTTAGCGTCACTGCAATACGAATATTTCCCTTGCGTAGACTGAAATGACAATCCCATCACTCTATTCACAAAGCTGGTTCTTGATTCTTTATTCATATTGACTTCTCGTTAATGATAAATGTGTATTGCCATTCAAATAGTAACAATAAAAAATACAAGCTTTCATTAGCTAAGATTTTGTGTCCACTTTGCCTATTTTTAAATTAAATTCATTATTATGAGTTTTATTCAACTTCAATAATTCTAACCAAGGATCTTCAGCATCTATCATGTGTACCGCTCTATGACAATTAGCACACAATATCCCCAAATCGGACACTTTAGTTTTTTCACCTGCTTTTAGTAAATGAAGAGGCTTTTTATGATGAGCTTCCGCGTAACTAAAACCATATCGTTTAGAAAAATCATAACCACAAGCCTCACAAAACAAGCGGTTATGCTCTTTGACGAAACTCTCTTTTGCTTTTCTTACTAATTTAGGATCACGTTCTTTTAACTTATGCGCACGTATTCGGTATCTAGTTTCATCACTCTCATATTCATCGTTAGGGTCATCAAATTGTTCACCTGTCCACATGAGCCAGATTTTGTTAAATTGTTCAATTGTCAATCGAAAATTAGTCCCCTGACGTGCTGTTAATAACTGCATTTGCGCTAAAATTGGATCAGATAAAAGTATTGATGATTCAACCAAACCCGACATCAAATCAAGACGTACAGATTCTAACTTGATACCAACTTTAATTTCAGATACCTCTCTCTTTTCCCAATACTCTTCAAGCAAAAACTCAGGATATTTAACCTTATTCTTATGTATGGGTTTCTCAACGAGAATCCCAAAAGCAACTAAGCCATAAGGATCTTTAAATTTACCTTTAGATCTCCATATAAATACACGATCCCCGATCTGCATTTCATTTTGATGTTTTCGGTGTTTTACTGCCCAATAAATGTAACTAAAATCTCTTAGATATGTATCAATATCAAAATCTGAACGATTACCACGAAATATCCAATCAGCCACAAAATTTCCTTATAAAATTTTATTCTTTACCCCATCAGACCATCTACCTAAAAAGTAAACATATACTTTCCTACTCTCTAGTTAGTCAATATTCGTAACATCAGCATCAAAAAAATCTTGGGTTTCCTATCTCATCATTAAGAGCATCTCTGAAACCCGTTATCATATTGATTGTCAACGGCTGGCTTTAACTATTTTGCGTAAGGTAGATGCCATACTGCTTTAGCTTGTTTTGAAGTGGTCAACTAATTCTGGCCACGGATTTATGTTCGCTCTTAAATAATTGTTCGGATCTGTTAGGTGTTAAACCTCCATTATATTGATGAGGCCTAACTGAGTTGTAATACCGGA
>NZ_CANLZC010000014.1 GCF_947495455.1 uncultured Shewanella sp.
GAACGTATGGATAAGCTGTTAAAAGAAGTTGCTTAACGAACTTAACTAGGGTGACCGAATTCAGTTGACCAGGTCAGGCTAAGCTGTCCCTCTTTTAGTGATGATGTTGATATTTTTTTTACTCCAGCCTTGGGCACGCAAACTTCGGTCACGCAAACTTTGGTAACGCAGGATTCAAAGCAGCAATGGAGCCGTTCAAATGAGGCATGCCAAGTGCCACAGACATTGAATGGGCTAAAGATTATGTTTGTCAGTGATGAGTCTTATACGCCACAACACCCTTATGGCAATATTATATCGGAAATCGCTTTTGCCAAAAAAAAGCCTGACTTTTATAGATCTAAAAAGTCATACTTCTTTGATTGGAAACTATATTTATAAAAAAATGACTCAAAATGTGGGGTATTTAGAAGGTGTCGATATGATTGGGGGAAATGCAGTGGGTTATACATTAACTTTTGTCTGTAAAAATAAGGATGAAGGGCGTTATATTTTTGCTCAAAAGAGTGAAGGTCATGATATTAAACAAATTACAGGCGTTTATTATATTATTCCATAGTGTATTTTTTTCTTAAAAAAAACAAAAAAACAAAAAAACAAAAAAACAAAAAAAGAAAATATAAAATAAATAGAGGTAGCCATGATTAATGGCATATTTTTCACTCTCTTTTTTTGCTTCTTGATGCTAACGCTTTTTCTACTACTTTCTACTTTTTTCTATTCTTTTTCCTTAGATAATCCGCTAACTCATGCAAATTGGCTAACTGCTGGTGGGCGACTTGCCATTTGGAAAGGTGTTGTTGATCAAGGGCGGGAATGGCGATGGTTTGCATATTGGCGGCGCGGGCGGCAATCAAGCCGTTAAAGGAGTCTTCAATGGCTAAACAATGATGGGGCGATATGCCAAGATCCGTGGCGCAATTTAAATAGACTTCGGGGTGAGGTTTTCCGTGGGCTAAGTGTTCTGCGGACTTTGTTACTTCAAAGTAGTGCTTGATGTTGAGCTTAGTGAGTACGGCCTCAATCATAATGGAGGGAGATGACGATGCCAAACCGATTTTAAGCCCTTGAGATTGACAGTTATCAAGGGCTTCAATGACACCTTGCATGGGTTTTGCATCGTGATTAATCGCTATGATAGCTTGATTAACAATGCGCTGGGCAACAGCTTGATTATTCTCTTTTCCTTTATAGGTTTTTAAGCCATTTGTTATATCGTGATAATCTGGCCAAGGATAACGTTTATACCAGTACTCGACTAATTGATCGATCCTCAGTCCTGTGGTTTGTAAAGTGTCTTCATAGGTAATGGGCAGCCCAAGTGCGGTCATTGTCTCAAATTCGACTCGTTGCCATAAGGGTTCTGAGTCAATGAGAACACCGTCCATGTCGAAAATAACGGCGTGAATGTCAGGAGAGTCCATAATACACCTAAGATGAGAGTAGAATGATTACTAGCATAACCTTGTTGCAATCATTTTTCAGTAAGCTTAGTGGTAACAAAGATAAAGCCTAAGAGCAAGCAAAGTATTAGCGCCATGGTGAAATGGCGCTAAGAGAATGCGATCTTTTTTAAAAAGCTAATGGAGTGCCGATATTTTAGATCAGATTGTTTCGCCATTTACGGTTAAACCCACATGGATATTATTGCGAGTGGCATTGGAGTATGGGCACACTTGATGAGCGGTTTTAACAAGCTTTACTGCTTGCGCTTGAGGTAGATCAAGTGTCACGGCAAGACTTGCGGTTAATGCAAATCCACCTGTGTCTTTGGCATTGATGCCAACGTCTGCTGTGACAGGGGCTTGGGTTAATGGAGTTTTGGCTTCTTTGGCAACATGTAAAATAGCATTGGAAAAACAGGCGGCATAACCGGCGGCAAACAGTTGCTCAGGATTATTGCCAGCACCTGAGCCCCCCATTTCTTTTGGATAACTTAATGATAAAGATAATTGACCGTCACTGGTATTCACTTCGCCATTGCGGCCTGCAGATGCGGTTGCGCTAGTTTGGTATAACGTTTTCATAATAGGAGCCTTAATTGTCATTAATTTGGGGAGTGCTTAACAACTTGAATGGGAATTTAAGTTGTGCACAATTTATCTTGTGTTCACTATAACGCGACACAGGGATATTGGCAACTATATTGTGCGCAATTTAAATTGAAAGAGGTGAGAGCTTAGCGATATCAATAAGAAATTTATCTATCCCCGTGATACCTGAAGATGCATGTTTTCAGAGCCTGTAAAAGTGCCTAATTCAAGGCGTATTATTGCAAGAATGCTTATTGCCTTTTAAGATGATACAACGCAGAAGTCGGTGCTTTTACAGACTCCCAAAGGGCTGGTTTAAAAGCCTTTTATACTGCGTTACTGAACATCAGCTTAGAATGACTAGGCACGCTGTTCAAAGCCTTGTCTAAAAGGCTTTTCATTCCAGCTGAATTCTGCATCTTCAAGTATCACGGGTATAGTATGTTGTTATAATTGATATTTATTTTTTAATGTTAAATATTGATGCTGCAAGGGATCGTACTGGGCAACAAGTAATCATAAGGTTCGCTGTCGGGATAATAAGATTGACGAGCTATAATCGCCGTCTTAATGTCGTTTTCTATTCGCAATAATTGATTTTGAAATTGGGTTAACGGTCCATTGGCTTCGGTGATTTTTTTGTCTTTAAACCAAGCTTTGTAAGGAAAATGTTTGTCTTTGTATTCTCCCAATTTGCGATAGTGAATAGAGCCTAATAGGGTTAACATCATTTGTTGTTCTAGTGCAATAACAATAGGTGGAAGGGTCTTTAACCAAGCGATTTCATCATTAGCAGAGGAGGGCGGCTTATCCCATAATGCCCCTGATATGATCGGTGAAAATGACATTAAATTACGCTGAGGAAAATTAATGGCCGCATGTTGAGCGCTGCAGGTGAAGATTATCATGGTTAATACTTCAGAGAGAATATGGCGGTTGGTTAAGGTGGGAATATTGTGAATTTTGCCTAAAGACAGTACCTCGTTGTGCCAAGCTTGTATTTCACTGTCTGCAAGCACCTCATCATCACTTTCATAATATAGATAAACATAATTCTCACTCCATTGTGCAATGGCGTGCCAAATTTTGAGCCCATCATCACGGTAGGGAAAACAAGGAAGAATTTGCGGATCAAAGATACCGCGGCGACTTAATTCGTTTGGTAAATAGGAGCCTGAAAAATCAAACGACAATCGATTTTTGACAGCAGCTTGTTGTGAAGCAGTAATTTGGCCTGCAAAAATATTGGCGATGGGCCCATGGGCGGCCATTAAATTTGATTCTAATTCAGCATTAATGAACAAGGTGCCTTCAAAGTGAGGTAATAATAAGCGGTTAATGGGGTGACAAAAGGGTAATTGTCTATGGGTTGCAATGGCGAAAGCTTCTGCTATGAGATGAGTACGGCCAAGATGTAAGATAAGCTCATGATAGTTGGCGTCAGCATAATTGACGCAGTTTTTAGCATATTGCCAAAGGTAGTCGGTTTCATCATGGCAAGGAGGAGTGAATATGGGGCCGTTTGTAGGATCTTGTGTTAATTGAATAGCAATGGGTATAAAGTGCTGTCTGTTCATATTTAACATAAAGGCGGCAATGGGGGCGCTGAGGCTTTTTTTACGACTTTGAAAAGCGCCTGTTTGCTCAGTGAGATCATCGAGTGATTTGTAGTCAATAATAAAAATACGCTGATCTTCTAATGCTTTTTCTAGATTATCATGACCAATAAACAAGTGTTTAACCATGTCATTAGACAGTGGAAAGTGTGAAGGCAGCTGAGTAACATTCTTCAGCAACATAGGATTAGGGCCTGCTAGCCTAAGATTGGCAAAACTTTGGTCTTCTTTTATTTTGCTCGCAATACGCGGCAGCTTTAAGGTTTTAAACAGCTGTTGGTAGTGTTCAGTAGACAGTTCTGAATCTATGGTGGCTTTTTCTAATTGCTTTAGAATACGATCAATCTGTTTAATGTTATTTTGTACTTCTGGCCAAGCGATGTTTTCAACGTCCTCCATAAGGCTTTTTCTATTAAATTCAGTGTGGTGTATTAGGTGCATAAAGGTATGCCACAGTGAATGATGATGGGGGGATTGGTGTAATTTCAAATGCTCGATAATGGGTTGTATTTTTTGATAACTGGTTTTTAGTGTCGTCAGATCTATGTTCGACTGAGAGTTGTGGGTAAAGTCTTCCATGACAACTAAAAAATTATTGATTACTTCAGATAATGTAATACAAATTAAGCTTTTCCATTCTTGTGTGGGAAGCTCTTCTTCATCAAGTTGGCTCACTAACGGCACTCCCATTAAATTGGCCGAATGTATGTTCCACTGATAACACTGTCTTTGTTGCTCTAAAAAACGATTGCGTTCATTTTTTTGGGTTGTTGAAGCATGTTGAGGCAAAATGGGAGTATGACTATCCATCATGATGAGTCTTTATGTGTTCGACCTAATGATTAAAGTAAAGATCTATCCTTGTAATAATTCAAGATGATTGTTTTTGTGTGGGCCAAAAGAGCGTCATTCAAGGCGCGTTTTTTGATGGCGATCTCAGTGGTATTGCCATCATTTGTTGCTGATTATTTTAACACAGAGAGTAAGTCGAGTAGTTTGACATCAAATTCATTTTTAACCGTTTTACTCACAGCATGACTCGTGTATTCAAAGGTAAAGTGTTTGGCTTGTAATATTTCAATCAGTGATTGGTAATGTTGCACCGATTTCGCTGCAAAGGTGAGAAAGTAATCCACTTCTCCTAAGACGGCTTTTATTTCGACCACTTCCGGCATTGCCAGTATGGTTTTTAAAAAACGTTCTCTTTCAGTGGGAAAGAAATCAATAAAGGCGAATTCGACAATAAAATAGTTAATATCTGCTAAGCGATCGTAGTCTATTTGAGCATGGTAAGATTTAATAAAACCTTTATCTTCTAATTTTTTTTGCCTTTGAGAGCAAGGGGTATCCGATAAGCCAACCGCATCGGCGAGTTTGACTTTCGTCATTCTACCTTCTTGTTTTAATTCTGATAATATTTTCAGATCGTATCGATCAAGTTTGGTATTTTTGGCCATAAGGCGATATGCGCTCTCTTTTTTATAGACGAATCAATCGTTCTATTGACTTTTATTGCACAAAGCAAGGGAAATTCCCTTTATTTTTACAAAAAATTGCGGGAATACCTAGAATATAAGTGTCAGTTTGTGGATTTTATGGGTAAATCCCTTGCTAACATAAATATATTCTTTAGATGTGATTGAGCCCATTCGGGTGTCGACTAAAAGGAAATATGATTGTGCAATTACAAATGTATTCTGAAAAATGGGCGCTAGATACGCCATTTGTTATCTCTCGAGAAAAAACCACTTGCCAAGAAGTCTTAGTGGTTGAGGCGACTGACGGGCAGTTCACGGGTTTTGGTGAGTCATCTCCTACGGCGCGTTATGGTGAGTCAATTCGATCTGTGATGTCACAATTTGCGGCAGTGCAAAAAAGGTTGAAAGACGATCCTCAATTAGTGTTGACGCCTCAGAGCTTACAGACCTTGCTGAGGCCGGGTGCGGCAAGAAATGCGATTGATTGTGCTTTATGGGATTTAATCAGTAAACAGCAAAATAAGCCTGTTTGGCAACAATTTGGCATGACAGAACCTCAGCCAGTAGACACTGTTTTTACTATTAGTTTAGGCAGGCCTCAAGACATGGCTTTTGCGGCTAAAAAAGCGCAAGGGCATGAGGTGCTTAAATTAAAGTTTGGAGGAGTAGGGGATGTGGAAAGAATCGCTGCTATTCGGGATGCATTACCGGATCAACGACTCATTATTGATGCCAATGAAGCCTGGAAACCAAGTGATGTGGAAGTGTTTTTGGATGTCATGCATGAACATAATGTAGAAATGGTCGAACAACCTTTACCTGCAGGTCAAGATGCGCTTTTAGCGAGCATTGAACACCCTATGACAATATGTGCTGACGAGTCATGTCATACCAGCCGTGATCTCGATGGGTTAGTGGGTAAATATGACATGGTGAATATTAAGCTTGATAAAACCGGTGGCATCACTGAAGCAATGCAGTTACTTCAAAAAGCGAAGGAAATGAATTTTGAAGTCATGGTGGGCTGTATGGTGGGAACTTCGCTTGCGATGGCACCGGGCTTACTGATCGCTCAACATACTAAATATGTCGATCTTGATGGTCCTTTATTGATGGGGCGAGATCGTGACAATGCATTGAAATATAAAGAAGGCTTAGTGTATCCCTCTCACCAAGGATTATGGGGTTAGCAGAATTTAACATGTGAGGAAATCTTTCGCTAAAGATTATGATTTAAATTTAAAGAGCGTGATTTAGCATTTGAGGAAAGCAGTATGAATATCAAGAAACCTTATTTACTTTTTTTAGGTGACGGTGAGTTTGCTAAAACGGCGCAAGGGATTTGTCATTGGCGGCCTCAAGATTGTGTCGCACAATTTCGCCTAGAAGGGTGTCAAGTGGATTTGGGCTTGCCCGAAGTGTCTATGAAAGAGGCCGCGGAGCGAGGTGCTAAGACGCTTGTGATTGGGGTCGCTCCTCATGGTGGGTTATTAAAAGACAGCTGGTTACCCCATTTAAAAGCGGCATTAGAAGCAGGAATGGATATTGCTGCTGGTTTACATACTAAAGTTGCGGATATTGATGTGTTGCAAACGGCGGCCAATAATTATGGGCGACAAATTTTAGATATTCGCCACCCCAGAAAGAGCTTTGAAGTAGGTGATGGCAAAAAACGTAGCGGTAAACGTTTACTTGCAGTGGGAACCGATTGCAATGTGGGTAAGATGTTTACGACTTTGGCCATTGAAAAAGAAATGCATCAGCGAGGCATGGATGCAACCTTTAGAGCAACAGGGCAAACCGGCATTTTTATTGCGGGTAAAGGCGCGGCTGTGGATGCGGTTATCTCAGATTTTATTTCAGGGGCGGCGGAGTCATTATCACCTGATAATCATGACAATCATTGGGATTTAATTGAAGGGCAAGGCTCTTTACATAATCCGTCCTATGCTGGAGTGAGTCTTGGATTACTTCATGGAAGTCAGCCAGATGCGATAGTGCTTTGTCATGACCCACTTCGAAAGCACGTGGTTGATCTTGAGCATTATCCTATCCCTGGATTACAAGATGCCATTGATACCGCTTTAAAGGCGGCGAAATTGACTAATTCGAACGTACAATGTGTGGGCGTGTGTGTGAATACTTCGAAAATGACAGCGATCGAAGCTGAAGCTGTGATAGCGAAGATCAGCCAAGAAGTGGATTTACCTTGTGTGGATCCGGTTCGTACGGGCGTGGGGGTGATTGTCGATAAATTGGCGACATTGTAACGTAAATCTGGGTAGGGGCTTCTCTTACCCATTTTTCATTTCATTTTTTAGTTCATTTTTCATCGCATTTTCATTGGATTTTCATCTTTCTGTCATAACCCCTTTCTAGTTTATTCAGTCAGTATAAGCCTTTTGACTGAGTGTTTTTTAAGTGTGGCTTTGTATAATCGAGCTCATTTAATCAGTAAGTGTTAATTTAGCCCCGTCTTAACAAAAGTGCGATTCAAGCATTATTAATTTGAACATTTATTTTAATTCTTCGACAGTTGAAGAGCCAACAGGGAAGATAATTTTATGCGCCATACTTATTATTTTTACCAGATGTTGATTGGAATATTTTGTTTATTACCTGTGATAACCATTGCCGCTAGTGTGACTAGAGGACCTTATTTACAAATGGCAAATCAAGACAGTATCACAGTGCGTTGGCGTACCGATGTATCAACCAGTTCGGTGGTGCGTTTCGGCACGGATGTTCAGCAGTTAGATCAATCTGTGGTAATTTCAGGAAGCCGAACTGAACATGAAGTACGTCTGACTGGGCTGAGTACTAATAGTGTGTTTTACTATTCCGTTGGCACAGAGACAGATACGCTTGAAGGGGGGAACACAAGTTATCGATTAAAGACATCCCCACCGATAGGGCAAAGTGTGAATACACGTATTTGGTTGATTGGTGATTCGGGTACGGCCAATGCCAATGCTAAAGCGGTATACAATGCTTATTTGGACTATGATAACAGTGACAATACCGACTTGTGGATCATGTTGGGTGATAATGCCTATAACAGTGGTACAGATAGCGAATACCAGAATGCCGTTTTTGATATTTATCCCGAGCTTTTGAGGCGTTCTACATTATGGGCAACCTTAGGTAATCACGATGGTTATACGGCAAATTCTGATACGGAATCGGGCCCCTATTATGATATTTTTTCCTTTCCTCGCCAAGGTGAGTCAGGTGGATTAGCATCGGGCACAGAAGCTTATTATTCATTTGATTACGGTAATATTCATTTTATTACTCTGGACTCTTATGAGACAGATCGCAGCGCAGATGGAGCTATGATGACATGGCTTGCCGATGATTTGGCAGCTAATACTCAGCAATGGACGATAGCATTTTGGCATCATCCTCCCTATAGCAAAGGTTCTCATGATTCTGATACTGAATCCCGATTGATTGATATGCGCGAAAGCGCTTTGCCTATTTTAGAGAGCCATGGCGTGGATCTGGTCTTTAGTGGTCATAGCCATTCTTATGAGCGCTCCTATCTCATTGATGGGCACTATGGTCACTCTTCCAGTTTTAATGCCAGTCATCAAATCGATGCAGGTAGTGGGCGCAGTGATGGAGATGGAGCTTATCAAAAAATTCAAGGTGGAGCGAATGCGGGGGCAGTTTATACTGTGGCGGGAAGCTCTGGAAAAATATCTGGTGGAGATTTAGATCATCCAGCCATGTTCATATCCCTAAACCAATTAGGCTCTGTTGTATTAGATGTTAATGAAGATACGCTAACGGCCCGTTATTTAAATCACACTGGCAATGTCACCGACTATTATACTCTGCAAAAAGGCGCAGATGTCACGCCGCCAACGGTGATCTCAGCAGAAGGCGTCGACGAGAACAAGGTTGAGATGGTATTTAGTGAGAAGCTTGAGCTGCAAGGCGCTGAAAATATAACGAACTATGTGATAGATAATAATGTGGCTGTTCTCGATGCTCAAAGGCAGGTGTCACAAAATAAAGTGATATTGACCACATCGCCATTAGCTTTTGACACGCTTTATAAAGTGGTTATCAACAATGTGGAAGATTTGAATGGTAATGACATTGCTGCCAATACCGAGCAAAGCTTCTTACGCAATCGATTACAACAAATCAGTTTACAGCAAGGGCTCAATGGCTATGAAGGGGCACAAGATGCCTATATTGGCTCAGGTGTCGATGATGATAATTTCGGTACAGAGCCCGTGTTACTTGCCGATGGCAATGATGGTTTTAATGGCGAGCTTATCAGCTTACTCAAATGGGATCTCAGTCGTTTACCGCACAATGCTGTGGTAACAGAAGTGCAATTAGTGATGAGTCTGTTTAATACCTCTAGTGGACATTATGATGTATGGCAAATGAAACAGGATTGGCAACAGGCCAATGTCACTTGGAATAATGCGGCGCCTAATGAATATATGGGGGTGAATCTAGCCAGTTTTTCTGATGCAGCGCAAGGCGAGTTGGTATTGAATTTTAATCAAGCGGGTATTGATCTCGTTCAAGCTTGGCTTGATGGCACCCAGATTAATCAAGGGATCATGTTAAAAAGTAGCGGCAGTATTGATGGTATTGATCTGCGTTCAAGTGAGTATAGCACTCAGTCAAGTCGGCCCATGTTAATTATCAGCTATATTGTAAGTGAGACGGATAATCAAGCTCCGATTGCTGATTTTAATCATCAAGTAAACCAGTTAGAGGTCAATTTTATTGATGCCTCTTCAGATAGTGATGGCAATATTGCCCATTGGCAATGGGATTTTGGAGACGGTCAATTGGCCTATCATCCAACGCCTTCTCATTCATATATGAGTCCACAAGTTTACACCGTCACATTAACCGTGTTTGATAATCAAGGCGCCTTTGACAGTATTGAGAAAGCCGTTACAGTGGGTGAGACAGGCAATATGATCGCCGAATTGCAAGATGGATTATCAGGTTATACTGGGACGCAAGATACCTATGTCGCCTCAGGCAATCCCGCTCAAGTCTGGGGGGATGATGATGAGATCCTTGCCGATGGTAATGATGGCAGTAATGATGAATTAGTCACTTTGTTGCAATGGGATGTGTCATCGATCCCCAATACGGCTGTGGTGACGGGCGTGTCCGTGCTACTGGATGTGTTTAATTCCAGTCGTGGTGAATACCAGTTAAGTGCCATGGATCAAATCTGGTCTGAAAACACGGCAACTTGGAACAATACTTCTCCCAATACCAATCGAGGAGAAGTATTGGGCAGCTTCATACCAGCGAGCAGCGATCCCTATGAAATAAGGTTAAATGCAGCGGGTATCGTCTTAGTGCAATCTTGGGTGCAAGGCAGTAGCGCTAATAATGGCATCATGATTGAAAGTGCAGGCAGTAATAATGGTATTGATATTCGTTCGAGTGAATATGCAAATTGGACTCAAAGACCCAAGTTAAAAATTGAATACCATTACGCATTGGATAGCGCGGAGGCATTATGATCCCATTATTTAAAGAGGGAGTCTTGCTGCTGTGTTTATCCTTCTTTATTTACAGTGGCGCATTGTTAGCTCATGGCACATCCACGAGTCGGTTGGAGCAGTTACAACATGCCTTATCCCATCACCCTAATGATGCCAATTTGTATATTGCCAGAGGGCGCCTTCATCAAGAGCGTAATGAAATGCGTTTAGCCTTAAAAGACTATCAGCGGGCAGCAAAGCTCAAACCTCAATGGCCCGACGTTCATTATTGGTTGGGTCTGTTATACCTTGAGCAAGAAAAATATACGCTTGCATTAAAGCGCTTAAATCAATACCTGGCCCAGACTGACGCGGCTAAAGGGTATGTTGCATTGGCAAAATTACATACTCAGCAAGAGGCCTTTCGATTAAGTGTTAATGCATGGAATGAGGCGATGGTAAGAGACGGCAATCCTTCTCCTGCCATGTTTCATCAGCGGGCGCAAGTACTCATGAAAATGGAGACTGCACCTTATTCACATATTTTATTGGCCGAAATTGTCATGGGGCTTGAAGCGGGTATTCATCAACATGGGCCCATTGCCAGTCATGTCACTTTGCTGGTGAATGTTTATGAAAGCAATCACTTATATGCGCAAGCGTTAAAGACCCTTGAGCGTTTGCCAAGGGTGCTACAAGTCAGCCCAAAATGGCAGTTTAAAAAAGCAAGCATTTTGGCACTAAAGGGAGAGACCTTTGCGGCATATCAGGCATTTAATCATACGCTAACCACCTTAAATAACCTTCCTTCATATAAGCAAGTCTTGCCTGCTTATCGCGCTATTAAGCACGCGGTACGCCTGAGTTTAATGTCGTTATGAACTCGCGTTAATTTATCTTCATTATGCAATGGGCGTATTAATCATAAACAGAGTGGCGCATAAGGGTGTGAAACGCCGAATTTGTACATATACTAAACATTATTCCTAGCAATATTGTTTTGAAGTATCTATAAAGATAACGTCCAGCTGCATTGAGGTGAGGAGCATTATGGCCAGTAAACCCGCAGAGTTTTCCTTTCGCCGCGTTTATTATGCGGGCAAGCTTTTACAAGTTTATGGTTATCTTGGGGTTATGTATGTCGATGACGAGAATATCAGGGATAAATATCAGCAGAGGTGGCAGCTGAGTTTAACGGCATATCCAAAAGAAGATCCAAAAGAAAATGCAGAAGAAAAACGAAAAAAACAAGAAAAAAATCTAAAAAAACAAGAAAAAAATCTAAAAAAAGCTTGGTTATATGAAGCGGATTTTGATAAAGATATAGAAACACAGATAAGGAATAACGAGCGTAATTTTTCTATCGATGATATGACAGAGCGTAATCGTTTTATTGGTGACATAAAAGAGCTATACAGTGAAGCTATGCATTTTACCCTAGATCTTGATAAATGCTGTGGTGTTTTTCCTTATAATATGTACACCAGAGAGCAACAAAAAAATGAAAGGGATATCAAAGCGTTTTCCAGTGGTGGTAGCAAAACTGTATATACAGAAAAATACGTGGTTAAAGGGACAATATTTGGTGGGCCATTAATTAAGGAGTTTTATCAAGCGAATAGCGAAATGGATCTTAACGCCTATCAAGCAATAGAAAGAACGAGACAACCAAAGGTCACAGATACAAGCCCCAAGGGCCAAACACGCAAACGTCACCAAGATTATCAAGCATTATATAAATTTGATTATCCAAGCAGAAAACCACTTTATTATTATCCACCATCTGTTAAACCGGTGCCAGTAGATAACCCAGATAACCCTCAGGGTTTTGAAGATCGATTTGGACTATTGTCGCAAAACGAAAAAAGCCTGCCGCGAAACGAAAAGAGTACGAAATTACAACATGGAGTCAATAATAACCCCCATGCTTTTTCTGCTGTTAATCCATCCTCATATAAATTTCAGAGCAATCAGAGTCAAAGCCTTTTAGGCGATCCTGTTGCTTGGAATGACCACTCTCCATCCCAAATAAGTGGTATCGATAATATTGCTGTTCAATCAGGACCGCATCTTTTGAATGATAGAAATGATATGAATGATACGAACAAGTATTATTATGGAAGAGATAATACACAGAATCCAGACTTTATAGTGGATGAGGCTAAATATGGGGGGAATGCAGACCTTGATGGTGATGATGAACAGCTAAATCGCCCCAGCATTTCTCAACACAGTTTTCCTCGACACAGCTTTTCTCAAGGTGTTCAAGGTGCTTATGCTCAACAACAAAATTATCGCAAAAGAGACGATAATCTTTTTAAAATGTTTAAGCAAGAAGGGAAGAAATATCCAGCTAACTATAAAGAATTAGCGAAAACACTTTATCAGCATTGTGATGATGTACGTTGCCGTAATCGTGTGACTTTGCAGCAGCTGAATGACTATGGTGGCAAATTCAATGGTATCATTGGGGTTGTCGGTTGCCAAGGAATGAGGAGTAAACATTTCTATAAAGGCATGTCCAAGGGTTTTTTTGGTAGGGGGCAATCACGCCAAAGGATGCAATTGGATCTAGGTGAACAATTATTCAAAAGAGTTAAAGCTTGTTCAAAGGATGCGGAAGGAGCGGGGCATCAAGGTGAGCCTATCACTTTTATTCTTGGTGATAATTTTTATGACGATGGCTTAAGTACGAATTGGAATTTTACTCGATATGAGAAGGCTATGCGTGATATAAACTCAAATCGTGATAAAAGCTCAAATCTTTATCGATTTACTCGGGATTTTTCTGAACCTTATGGCTTGATGCAATGCTTTGTTGTATTGGGTAACCATGATGCTTATATTCATACTTGGAGTTGCTGGGGGGAGGAGTCTGGGAAAAGTTTTGCGAGTAACTTTATGGCTGCGCGCAAAAATTATTTTTCAACCCCAGATAGAACCATTGCAAGGGAGTTGTCTCAGGTAAGATTAACCTATATGGAAGAGGTTAATCCCTATATGGCGTGGAATATGCCGTATCGCTATTATGCGTTATTTTCAGAAAAGGCGGATTTTTTTGTATTAGATTCCAACTCGTTTTTATTTGATCTAGAGCAAAAATATTATTTGATCGATCGCTATAAACAAAGTCTAAGGCGGGATACAGAGGCGAGGAAAAACAAAAAGGAACCAAACACCAAAATATTGGTGTTACATCACCCTTTCTTAGCGGCCGGAAAGCGATTAAACAAACCTGAGGATGCGGTAAAGTACCAAAAAGCTTTTGGAATGCATGGTCGTGTGCCTTCCAAAGGGGAGATTGGTAATATGATTAAAGATGAAATTTTCAGGCTTAATGTGTCAGAGGATGACAATAATCCGAAGTTTATGCGCTTTGATATTATTCTTTGTGCTCATGATCATTTACTCAGTATCGACAGTCTGCCTATGCCTTCAACACTCTCTGAAGTGCCATTGACGCAAGTGATTTCTGGCGGGGGCGGCGGTAAATTAAGTGGCAGTAAATCGGAAAAAGCAATTGAATGTCGTGAAGAAATAAGGCCTTACAGATTAACACCCTGTGGCATGTTGTCACCTGAGAATCCACTAAGGGAGGAGATGGAAAATCTTGGCGTGCAGGCTAATGATCCAAATGTTGAGGCCAGTATCACATTGAAGCTTGGTAATTTACCTTTGCCTAAGCCTAAGCCAAGGGATTTTCTTCGTAAACCTGATCTTCATCCTTACCATGCTTTGAATCCAGAAGAATCGCGTCCTAATCCTAGTACTTTTTTAAAGAAGAATGCTTATACTGCTAATGTTAGCAGTCCAGCAAAGAATAGGGCTAATGCCGCTTCGAATAATGAATTTACAGGAAAGTTTGTTAATAATGCTTTAGATGATGAGTTTGCTGAGGATAATACTAATAATGCTTTAAATGATAAGATTACAGGGAATGATCTTGATGATTTATTAAATGATGAAAATGCGCCTTTAAGCCCACTGATAGATAATACTGCTAATGAACTTTTAAACGATGAGCTTACAGGAGATAATGAAAATGCGCCTTTAAAGGGATCGGCAGGGCAAGCAACTATTCATGCAAAGATAAAGGCAAAAAAGGCAAAAAAATCGCCTAATGCCAACACAATGAAAAGACATAACAATGCTGATTTTGTGATGAGAGATATTGAGGATGAGCTTGCAGTGATAGCTGCGGCTAAAGGGAAAGTTGAAGAAATACGCTTTCACATTCTTGATGGTAGAGCATTCCTTGAATTCCGTTATACTAAGCCATCAAAACAGCCATCAAAAAAGCCGTCGATAAAAATAGCAGACAGAAACAGCCAGTCATCGCCAATTTTTTCAAAATTCAAAGCCCTCAAAAGAATGAGGCGTTATGTTGAACGCAATGAATGGGATAACGCTAAAGTCGACATTTATGTTGTGTATGCATTAGTGGCCGATCTGGCACTTAATCAAGTGAAAGATAAGGAAAAGGCTTTAAATAATGACGGGCTGTTTGACGAAAAAGATTTGAATTGGGCATTACGTTATTGCGGTGTGGGTGGAATTGAGCATTTAGAGCAACTAGAGCGTTCCACAAAGGCGTTAATCCCTCAGCATAATATTGATCCGAACAGCCTAAACCAGTACATGTTCAGTGGTTTTAATATTGATGTGGCGACATTGAAGGGGATGGAAAAAAAGCCTGCGCCAGTTGAGGATGTTGTGTATAACGAGGGGCTAACATACCGCTCTTTTCTTAAACTGCAGTGGGGCTTTCATATTATTGATTTAAACAATAAAACTATTGTCATGTATGGTGAGGATGGCGAGCCTATTCCCTTACGTAGGGGGGGAGGAGGTACCCGGTTAGAGAAGGCGACATATTATTTTGGTTCTGCATTTAAGAACAATAACTTTGCTGATGACGCAAAAGGAAAAGAAAAACTGGTCGAAAATTGGAACAGACATCTAGGTGCAGGTTTTAAAAGAACTCATCCTGATATTCAAACATTATTAACTGATAATGGCTCTGTGACCTGTAATGATTTATTAGAAAAATTAAAAGCATATCAGTCTATTGCATCAAACTTGCAGTTAATGGGAAAAGCAGATTGGATCAGCCTTAATATCACATTAGGTAGCATTGATACTGGTTTTGAACGGATACAGCTTCATAGTCGCAGTCATGATGAGGATGATTTTAAGGCCCAAAAGTACTTTATCACTTTTATCATGAATGATGGCTCACAAGAGCAAAAGTTTTTGTGTGATGTGAGCTTTTGGCTTGATCCAGATAAAGATATTCAGGCTGCACAGGAAGAGGGAGCTTTAACAAATGACGCAGAGTTTTTTTCAAATACGCTTGCGAATGTTGATGACAAGTATAAGCGTGTCGATCCCAAATGGAATAAGAATACCAATAATCTTAGTGGCGCGATGAATCGTTTTATTAATGAGTTGAGTCTGGCGCCAATATCAAAGTTTAATGCATCCGGTAGCATAGATTTAGAGAAAGAAGTGATAATAGAGCAGCAAACAGGCATTCAGCATAAATATGAAGTGTTAGTGAATAAAAGTTCTGTGCCTGTAGGCTCTTTTAATATGGAGTGTTTAAAATTGGAAACACTGAATAAGGAGGATATCGAGTTATTAGTTCAGATCCCTGCTAATTTTCAAGCTTGGGTCAAGTTACAGTTAAAATTAGATGATTACTTTAGTAAGAGAATAAGCGAGGTTCGGCACTGTTTAGTTGGGGATGATCTCGAACATTGGAGCTGGGAGCTATATGGTAAAATAAAAAACTATTATACTATCGTATGTAATGTTTCTGGTCATAATATGAGAGAATACATATAATAAGAGCGATGCTGTTAATATGCATTGCAAGCTGAATAAGGTTAAATAAAAGATTTTTTCTATGCCGCTAAGGCTCAGCTTTTTGGAGGTGTGTAAAAGCACCGACTGTTATTTTGTCTCATTTTAAAAAGACAATCAGCATTTCGGCCTTTTCGTTTTTAAAAAAAAGTGCGTCTTGAATGAGGCACTTCTACGGACTTTGAAAATATGGACTTTGAAAATACGGACTTTGAAAACAGATATTTTCAAGCCATTTGAGTGTCACGTTATAAGTTAATTTAGTTAACCTGAATTCAGGTTAGTTATAGCTCACAGGCTTTTGCCCTATCACAACGGGGACATCAAATTGTTTGCCGTCTCTAATGATAGTCATAGTGACGCTTTGCCCTGGTGGGGTTTCGGCGATCCTGTCCATGAGCATTTCAACCCCTGGGATCTTTTCTCCTTTAAAGCGAGTGATGACATCTCTAGGTTGAAGGCCTGCTTTGGCTGCAGGGCCATTAGTATCGATCCCCGTTATCACCACACCCGTTAAATTGGGTTTATTCAGCAGTTGGCTCATAACAGGGCCAACCGCTTCGCCGCTGATCCCCAGTGCCCCTCGGATCACTCGGCCATTTTTAATGAGTTTGCCCATGATACTGTGTGCCAATTTGATGGGAATAGCGAAATTAATGCCGTGTCCTCCTCCTTCGCCACCCACCTGAAATGCGGCCGTATTGATGCCAATGAGTCGACCTTGAGTATTGATGAGCGCGCCTCCTGAATTACCCGCATTAATGGCGGCATCAGTTTGTAAAAAGTCTAAATAGCCAGAGCTGAGGCCGTTACGGCCTGTGGCACTGATAATACCTTGAGTGATGGTTTGCCCTAAATTATACGGGTTACCAATGGCGAGCACGACGTCACCCACTTGTGCAGGTTGGTTGAGGTTCAGTGGAGCGACGGGAAGGTTATCTCCTTCAATTTTTAGCACAGATAAATCGGTTTCAGGATCGGAGCCCACAGTCTCAGAAATGAACTGGCGACCATCTTGAAGGGCAACCACTATCTCGTCTGCTTTTTTAATGACATGGTAGTTGGTTAAAATGTAGCCGTCTTTGCTCATGATCACACCCGCGCCTAAACCTTGTAGTGAGCCTGGTTTTAGCGGATTATCTTTATCTACGGTTAAGGTGTAAATATTCACCACGGCTGGAGCGGATCGTCTCACCGCAGTGGCAAAGGACATTTCATGACCTTCATTGTCTTCTTTGCTAAAAAAAGCGTGGCCACTGCTTTCATCAGTAAAAAAAGGAGCAATGAATAAAATAATAGCGGCAATAACAAAGCCGAAAATAACGGCTTTAGCAAGGTAAATGAAGCTGTTTTTAATGGCCATGACAAACAGAAATAAAGATAAAGATGATTAAGGTTAACATGTTTGAGGCATTTGTTCGTCAACAAATTTGCTGTTTTTGTATTAGGAATTGCTAAGTTAACGGGTACTTTAAAGGTGTGTTTTGTAAAGTGTTAATTTATTATCTATCTGTAAATAAAAGTAAAAAGCGGACAAGCACTAAGGTGCTTGTCCGCTTTTTTGAGCCTGATTTAACGTAAGATCAGATAAAGGTTAGTATTTCCTCTTAAAATCTTCAATGCAACAGTGCCTTTGCGATCTTTTAGCTCTGCTTTGAGTGATTTAAGATCTTTAACTGGAGTGCGATTAACCGCAGTGATGATATCGCCTTTGACGAGCCCACTTTGTGCTGCTGGCGAGCCTGAGGCCACATCGCTGATTTCGATACCCATTTTAGTGTTTTCAAGTGTGGCACCCGTCAACATAGGATGGACAGAACCTGAAGCCATTTCCTCAGATTGCACCGACTCACCTAAGGTTGCTGTGACTGTGCGATTTTTCTCATTACGAACAAGCCCTAAGGTGACTTTTGTACCTGCGCCTAAGGTGGCAATTTTAGCCCGCAGTTCTTGGAAGCTCTTAATTTTTTTACCGTTGACGCTGATGATAATATCACCGACCTTGATACCTGCTTTTGCAGCTGCGCTGTCTGGCATCACTTCATTCACGAAGCCACCATGTTGTGTTTTAAGGCCAAAAGCTTTGGCTAAATCATTGGTCAAATCTTGCCCTGCAACCCCCAGCACGCCACGGCGAACTTCTCCATGATCGATAATTTGCTTAACTAGGCTTTTCACCATATTAGAAGGAATAGCGAAACCTATGCCCACATTGCCTCCACCGGGGGCCACGATAGCGGTATTGATGCCAATTAAGTTACCGTTGAGGTTGACTAAAGCGCCACCTGAATTACCGCTGTTTATGGCGGCGTCGGTTTGAATGAAGTTTTCAAGCATTTCAATTCCTAGCCCCGAGCGGCCCAGTGCACTGACAATGCCAGAAGTGACAGTTTGGCCTAAACCAAAGGGATTACCAATGGCAACGGCAAAATCCCCGACTCTGAGTTTATCGGAATCACTAAATGACGCGGCTGTCAGGTTTTTCGCTTTGATTTGTAAAAGGGCAATATCCGATTCAGGATCGGTACCTATGAGTTTTGCTTCTATTTCTCGTCCATCGCTGAGGCCCACAAGGATATTGTCAGCCCCATCGATGACATGGTTATTGGTGACCACATAACCTTTATCGGCATCAATAATAACACCTGATCCTAATCCTTTGAACGGTCTCTTTTGTATCTGCTCTTGAGGCATGTTGGGACCAAAAAAGTAGCGAAATGCATCGGGTATTTGTTGTTTCGAGACTTGAGTGCCTGATACGGCAACCGAGACCACGGCGGGAGTGACAGTCTCTAGCATAGGGGCGAGACTGGGCATAGGCTTATTATCGACGGCCTGAGGGATGGCGGCTGTCGATACCGCAGGTGTCATAATTAATGTTGCGCCCAGTAGTGCGGCTGAAAATACAGATAATTTGGTTTTCATCTATGTATGGCTCCAGTTCTTGGCTCATGATCATTGCTATTTATCATGAACATTAAGTATTCGTTATGCTTTATTGAATCGGACTCAAGTAATGTAAATAAAGTTCAATATTGATTAATAAAGGTTAATCAAGTTTAGGATATATTTTCTCTTTTCGTCGATTTAAAGGGGACTTATGAGACTTGCTCTATTGTTCTATCGTTTTTTGTGAAAGTGGTCAAGTGCTTGTCATTATTGGGAGTTAAGACTTGGCTGGCTTCATTCCATTGATGGTTCATTTCACTCAGTTGCTCCGTGAGTATATTGAGTTGTTTATGTTGCTCATCAAGGGTGTCAGCGACTTCTTGCTTGTATTGACTGAATTCCATTTTAGTTTGATTTAATGCGTCATCGCTCTGTCGAGATTGCTTGTTTCTAATGAGGAAGGTTTTAACAGCAAAGCCGAGTATGAGACCAAATATAAATCCACTTAGGGTTAATGCCCACTGCATCTTAATTTCCTTAGTATGTTGCGTAATGAAGACCTTGTTATCAAATATACCTTGTCCTTGCTTATCGTGATACTATTTCCGCGTATTTGCTTTTGACTCAATATGAGTTGAGACCATTTGGCCCGCGTTTTGTTAATAAAAGAGAAGTAGCTCAGTGTCGCAATTAACCCCTTGGCAGCATTATCAACAGGATTTAACCCGTGATGACTTTTCATACGACCCCACTCAAGAACAAGCGGTAAAAGCGTTACAAACCGTATTTGATGACTTAATTGCCCTTGATAATAAGCCTCTAAAGCGATCTAAGTTACGCGCGTTATTCAGTCGACGTGCTAAGCCTACCCCTGTGCAAGGTTTGTATTTATGGGGAGGTGTTGGGCGGGGCAAGACGTACCTAATGGACACTTTTTATGATGCGCTACCGGGCACGCAGAAATTGCGCGCGCATTTTCATCGTTTCATGCATCAATTGCATATTGATTTAGCCCAATGTCAGGGGCAACAAGATCCCCTCGTTGGCATTGCTAAGCGCATGGCGGCGCAGTATAAGGTGATTTGTTTCGATGAATTTTTTGTCTCAGACATTACCGATGCCATGTTATTGGGCATTTTATTTGAAACCTTGTTTGCCCAAGGGGTCGTTTTAGTGGCAACGTCCAATATTATTCCCGATGAGCTATATCGAAATGGATTACAAAGAGCGCGTTTTTTACCTGCAATCGCTTTGATTAATCAGCATTGTCGTGTGCTCAATGTTGATTCAGGTATTGATTATCGGTTGCGCACCTTAGAGCAAGCAGAAATTTATCATTATCCTTTGGATAAAGCGGCGGATGACAATTTGCAGAGTTACTTTGCTCAGTTGGCGCCAGAATCGACTGTGTCAGAGGAGCCTATCGATATTGATGGTCGTTCTATTCCCATTCGCAAGCAAGCGCAAGGGGTATTACTCATCGACTTTAAAGCTTTGTGTGATGGACCTCGTAGTCAGCGAGACTATATGGAAGTGGCGCGTTTATACCACAGTGTGTTACTCAGTGGCGTGGTACAAATGGGGGAAAAACAAACCGGAGATGATATTGCGAGACGTTTTTTAGCCATGGTCGATGAATTTTATGAGCGCAACGTGAAATTAATCATTTCGGCTGACGTGCCCTTGAAGGCGATTTATTCTGACGGTTTATTGGCTTTTGAATTTAGACGTTGTCGCTCTCGATTAACGGAAATGCAGTCCCATGATTATTTGGCATTAGCCCACTTACCTTAAAGGCGCCAATTTTTAAAATGTTAGTATAGTGGGGTCAGGATAAATCCTGATGTGGCATTTTTTTAGTGAAAATAGCGCAGAAAGAAGGTGATTTTTGCTGCATATTTGTCTATAATCCGCGACCTGCCCTCGTTATTCCATCTTTTTGATGGAAGTTGTAAAGCCTAATTCTTTGCTCGAAGGGGCGGGGAATGGCACTATTTTGTGTTATCTACAAGAGTAGATAGCATGTTGAGACAGAATTTTAACATTGGGTTTTTGTAAATGAAGACTTTTACTGCTAAGCCAGAAACTGTAACTCGTGACTGGTTCGTCGTTGACGCCGAAGGAAAAACTTTGGGTCGTATCGCTACTGAAATTGCTACACGTCTACGTGGTAAGCATAAACCAGAGTACACGCCTCATGTCGATACAGGTGACTACATCATCGTTATTAACGCTGAAAAAGTTGCTGTGACTGGCAATAAAGCCAAGGGTAAAGTGTACTATTCACACTCTGGCTTCATCGGTGGCATTAAGCAAATCACCTTTGAAAAGCTGCAAGATCATAAGCCTGAAATGATTATCGAGAAGGCAGTTAAGGGTATGTTACCAAAAGGTCCTCTGGGCCGTGCCATGTTCCGTAAACTAAAAGTTTATGCTGGTACTGAACATAACCACGCTGCACAACAACCTCAAGTTCTTGATATCTAAACGGGATTAAGCTAATGGCTGCAACTCAATATTACGGCACTGGCCGTCGCAAAACATCTACTGCTCGCGTATTCGCTAAAGTAGGTACGGGTAACATTATTGTTAACCAACAACCTCTAGATCAATATTTTGGTCGTGAAACTTCTCGTATGGTTGTTCGTCAACCACTAGAGCTAGTTGAAATGACTGACAAGCTAGACCTTTTCATCACAGTTAAAGGTGGTGGTAACACAGGTCAAGCGGGTGCAATCCGTCACGGTATCACTCGTGCATTGATGCAACTAGATGAAGCATTACGTCCTTCACTTCGTGCCGCTGGTTTCGTTACCCGTGATGCGCGTAAAGTTGAGCGTAAGAAAGTGGGTCTACGTAAAGCACGTCGTAAACCACAATTCTCAAAACGTTAATTCGTTTTTTGGAATGCAAAAAACCCAGCTTATGCTGGGTTTTTTATTGCCTATGATTTATGGACAAGTTGAATGGGTATAAGCTGTGTTGAGGGGGAATGTAAAAAAAATATAAATTTTTTTACACTCGGGTTGGTATCTTTTTTTAATTTTGAGAATAAAAATATGTCATTTGAATCAATCATGCTTGCCATTGCACTTTTATTGATTATTGAAGGCGTGGGGCCATTATTATTTACTCGGCGCTGGCAGGCCTATTTAAAGGAGGTTTCAAATCAAAATCAGACAGTTCTACAAAGAGTGGGAGGGGCTTTTGTCACCGCGGGTGTCATTTTATTGATTATTTTTTCATAAATTACTTGCCATTCTCCCCTAAAAATCTGTTAGAATCCTGCTTTAATCGCAACCTTGCAGCAAACAATGGGCAAAAACGTAGTTGTTCTCGGCACCCAATGGGGTGACGAAGGAAAGGGTAAGATAGTCGATCTTCTTACCGAACAGGCAAAATATGTCGTTCGTTATCAAGGTGGCCACAATGCGGGTCATACACTTGTTATCGATGGTGATAAAACCGTTCTTCATCTAATTCCGTCAGGCATCTTACGTGATGATGTTAAATGCATCATCGGTAACGGCGTGGTCTTAGCTCCGGATGCTTTGATGTCTGAAATTAACATGTTGAAAGAACGTGGCGTCCCTGTCGAGGAACGTTTATTAATTTCAGAAGCATGTCCTCTTATTCTTCCTTTTCACTGTGCACTCGATATGGCACGTGAAAAAGCACGCGGTAACAAGGCTATTGGCACGACAGGTCGTGGTATTGGCCCTGCGTATGAAGATAAGATTTCGCGTCGTGGTCTCAGAGTAGGCGATCTGTTTAATCCAGAGTTGTTTGCTGAAAAACTTAAAGAAGTGATGGCTTATCATAACTTTATGTTGACTGAGTATTACGGTGAAGAAGCCGTCGATTATGATAAAACATTAAAAGATGCATTGGCCATTGCAGATTACTTGAAGAGTATGTGCGTGGACGTCACTGAATTGTTGGATCAAAAACGCAAAGCGGGCCAGGCGATTTTATTTGAAGGGGCACAAGGCACATTGTTAGATATCGATCACGGTACCTATCCTTTTGTGACGTCTTCAAACACTACAGCAGGTGGTGTCGCAACAGGCAGCGGTTTTGGTCCTCGTCATCTTGATTATGTGCTTGGGATCATGAAAGCATACACGACTCGTGTAGGTGCTGGACCTTTCCCCACTGAACTTGATTGTGAAATCGGGGATTACTTAGGCACTAAAGGCCATGAATTTGGTGCAACCACAGGGCGTAAACGCCGTCCAGGTTGGTTGGACGTTGTGGCGATGAAGCGTGCTGTGCAAATCAATAGTGTCAGTGGATTTTGCTTAACGAAACTGGATGTACTAGACGGTTTAGAAGAAGTTAAAATCTGTGTGGGTTATCAATACCCGAATGGTTCTATTGCGACTGTGACACCCGCAGCGGCTGAAGGTTATGAGCAGGTAACCCCTGTTTTAGAAACGATGCCAGGTTGGAGTGAAAATACAGCCGGTGCGACATCCATTGATCAATTGCCACAAGCGGCCATTAATTATATCAAGCGCATCGAAGAGTTGTTAGAAACGCCAATTGATATTATTTCAACGGGTCCGGACAGAAATGAGACAATGATCTTAGTGAATCCGTTCAGTTAAACATCTTGATGTTTAATGAGTTGAATTAAGGTCGCGTTGAGCGGCCTTTTTGTTTGCTCAGCGAAGCTGGAAATTCACTAGGTTGCAAGAGACTTAAATCGCCCCAAATGAGGGAAGAGTAGTGAGGGAAGATGAATAAAGGAACAATAAAAAAGATAATCAGAAAACCGAAGAAAACTAACATAGTATTAAGACCCATATCCTTTTCTTTTGCTCATTAGCCTTTCCAATTTATCTTAATAAATACGTTTTCGAGCCGATGACCTTATTGAGTATATTGTCATTGGGGGATTTTATGTTAGCTTATGTGTTAACCTTGATTGTGCTTTTATTGCCGCTATCGACCGTGGCGACACCCATGGCTGTTGAGATTTATAGTCAAGAGAGTTTATTGACTTTGATTCGAAGTCAGCAATACTTGCAGCAAGTCAAACGTGATAACTGCCAGTTAGTAAAAGATATTGAGGCGAGGGCCGAAGTATTAAAGCAGCCTCTGTATCAATTTTTATGGGCAGAGATGCTGAATCAGGGTCAATGTGTTAAAGCTGATCCTAAACGTGGAATGGCATTGTTGCGTCAGGCTGCTAATCAAGGTAGCAGTGAAGCCATGATGAAAATGGCAGATTATTATTACCGGGGTCAATTTGTGATCCAGGATAAAACCAGAGCCGTTAATTACGTGCTGTCAGCCGCAAGTAGCGGCAATGTATCGGCTCAAATGAGCTTAGTGCGTTTATACAATGAAGGTTTAGGCAGTCCCGTGGACTATGAGCTGGCTTTTCATTGGTTATATAACGCTGTTTTTACCGATGAGGCGAAACAAAATGAAGCCTCACAATTATTAAAGTTGCTTGAAAAGCGTATGCCGCCTAGCGTGGTGGCTAGAGCAAAGCAGTCGACTTAGTTTTTACAATTAAGTGCTAGCCGATAAAAAAGTTCAAGGTTGGCACCACTATTTTGGATAATGAATGATCAAAGATCCGCATTTAAAGCGTGAGCAAGAAAAATATGAAAACCCTATCCCTAGCCGTGAGTTTATTTTAGATTACTTACGTGCTCAAACATCACCTCAAAACCGCGAGCAAATTGGCCTAGCGCTAAAGATTGAAAGTGAAGAGCAAATTGAAGCCTTAAGGCGTCGTCTGCGCGCGATGGAAAGAGATGGCGAGCTCGTGTTTACACGAGGAAAATCCTATGGCTTGCCAGAGAGAATGGATCTGTTAACGGGTACCGTTATCGGGCACAGAGATGGATTTGGTTTTCTTAAATTAGAAGAAGGAGGCGATGACCTCTATATTAATAGCCGTGATATGTTGATGTATTTTCACGGTGATAAAGTGCTAGCACAAAAAGCCGGTGTCGATCGTAAAGGACGCCGTGATGCTCGAATCGTCAGATTAGTGCAGCAAAGGGAGGCGGCCTTAGTGGGGCGCTTTCACCTCGATGCAGGTATGGGGTTTGTGATTGCCGATGATAAGCGTATCACTCAAGAGATTCTGATTGCTGAGGAAGACAGAAAAGGCGCTCGCCAAGGTGATGTGGTGGTGGTGGAGTTAACACGTCGCCCTGGTCGTTATGTTAAAGCCGCGGGTCAAGTGACAGAGGTGCTGGGCAAGCAAATGGCGCCGGGTATGGAAATTGAAATTGCCCTGCGCAATTATGATTTACCTCATACTTGGTCCAGTGTGATTGAGAAAAAGTTACGTCGCATTTCCGATGAAGTCACCGAGGCCGATAAAGAAGGGCGTGTCGATTTACGTCATTTACCTTTAGTGACCATAGATGGCGAAGATGCGCGAGATTTTGATGATGCCGTCTATGCTGAAACCAAAAAAAGTGGTGGCTGGCGTTTATGGGTGGCCATTGCCGATGTGAGTCATTATGTACGCACAGAATCGGCTCTGGACAGTGAAGCTAGATCAAGAGGCAACTCGGTCTATTTTCCGTCACAAGTGATCCCTATGTTGCCAGAAAAACTCTCTAACGGTTTATGTTCACTCAAACCTAAGGTGGATCGTTTATGCATGGTGGCAGAAATGACCGTATCGGAAAGAGGTAAGTTGTCTGGGTATAAATTCTACCCTGCTGTGATGCACTCCCATGCGCGCTTAACTTATACGCAAGTTGCAGCTATGTTGGAAGGTGGGGAAGTCGCACCTGAATATGAACAAGTGTTTCCACACTTGCAAACACTGCAGTCTCTGTATTTGACACTCGATGAAACCAGAGCCCAGCGTGGGGCGATCGCCTTTGAAACCACAGAAACTCAGTTTATTTTTAATGCGCAGCGTAAAATCGATAAAATTGTCCCTAGTACACGAAATCAAGCTCATAAAATCATTGAAGAATGTATGATTTTAGCCAATGTGGCCTCCGCAAAGTTCGTCAAAAAACATAAAGGGGAAGTTCTGTATCGCGTTCATGAGTCGCCATCAGAGCAAAAGCTGACGCAATTTAAAGACTTTTTGGCTGAGCGTGGACTGACCATGACAGGTGGATTAGAGCCTGAGCCCAGTGATTATCAAGCGCTGATGGAGCAAGTGGCCGATAGGCCTGATGCTGAGCTTATTCAAGTCATGTTGCTGCGTTCTATGCGCCAAGCAACCTATACGCCAGATAATGAAGGTCACTTTGGTTTAGCATTAGACGAGTATTCACATTTCACATCGCCTATTCGCCGTTACCCTGATTTAGTGCTACATCGCGTGATCCGTTATTTATTGGCTAAAAATGCCGGTGGTGGTAATGATAAATGGACTCGTGATGGCGGTTTTCATTATCAATTGGATGAGCTAGATCAATTAGGGATCGAGTGTTCAACCACAGAGCGACGCGCAGATGAAGCCACCCGTGATGTGAGCGATTGGCTCAAATGTGAATTTATGCAAGATCACGTCGGTGATACCTTTGATGCTGTGATCGCCTCTGTGACCCATTTTGGCTTATTTGTGCGTTTAAACAGCCTCTTTATCGAAGGCTTAGTGCATATTTCCAGTTTAGGCAGTGATTATTATCAATATGATAATATGCGTCAGCGTTTGGTGGGGGAAGCCACTAAGCAAGTGTATCAAATTGGTGATGCCGTGACGGTTAAAGTGGCCGCAGTGGACTTGGACGATCGTAAAATTGATCTCATCATGGTGGGTGAAGACAAGGGCCGTCGCCGTAAAGCGAGTAAACCTATGACCGCCAGAGAGCGAGTTAATCGCGAAGGCGCCAAGCTGGCACAAAACGCAAAATCTGCTAGCAATGGCAGAGGAAGACGCAAAGCTCAAACCCGTGCCCTCAGTGCCCCTATTGCCAAATTTAATGAAAGCAGCGAAATCAGCCTAGAGGGCGCAGGTGCTAAATCGAAAAAGCCTAAGAGTCGAAGCACTAAAGGTCGTCGTAAAGCCAGTGCAAATAAAGGCGGAAGCGCTAAGGCTTCTGCGAGTAAAGCAGGCGCTAAGGCCTCAGTAAAAAAATCAAAAACGTCGGCTAAAAAAGCCAAGACGACTAAGCGTAAAGCGAGTAAGAAGTAAATGAAGAAGCAAGAATTAACGTTTGGTATTCACGCTGTGGGTGCCGTGCTAGAAAACAGCCCTGAGCGGGTCATTGAAATGTGGGTATTACAAGGGCGAGATGATAAACGTCTGGCGCCTTTGTTAGCCAAAGCGGCCGAGTACGGTGTATCTATTCAATATGCCTCACGCAAAGCCTTAGATGACAAGTCCAGTGGTGCGCAGCATCAGGGCGTTGTTGCAAAAGTGAAAGCGGCCAAGGTGCTCAGTGACAATGAGTTAGATACGCTGTTAAACCAAGTCAAGGCAGATGAGACCAAAACGCCTTTCTTTTTGATTTTAGATGGTGTGACCGATCCTCATAACTTAGGCGCCTGCCTGCGTAATGCCGATGCCGCAGGAGTACAAGGGGTGATTGTGCCTAAAGATAATTCCGTTGGTTTAACCCCTGTGGTGAGCAAAGTGGCTTGCGGCGCCGCAGAAGTTGTGCCTTTATTTCAGGTGACGAATTTAGCGCGCACTATGCGTTATCTGCAAGAGCAAGGTGTGTGGGTTGTCGGTGCAGCGGGTGAAGCGGATTGTGAGTTATATCAAGCCGACTTAACAGGCCCAATTGCCATTGCTATGGGAGCGGAAGGCAAAGGGCTGCGCCGTTTAAGCCGTGAAAGCTGCGATACCTTAGTGTCTATTCCTATGGCAGGTTCAGTGTCGAGTCTCAATGTCTCGGTTGCCACGGGTATTTGCTTGTTTGAGGCAGTAAGACAACGTTTGTAGGCTTATCGTTTATGCGATAAGCTTGAATGGGTGTAACTAAACCGTGTTTATACTCGGTGGTTTGGTTTTTTGTATATAGTGACTCTTCTTTTTGCGCAGCTTAGCTGCGCTTTAATCAGCGAGCTTTCAATTTCATTTACACAAAATAGTGATTGCAGATTTTATTTTTATATAAAGCATGCTTTTTGTGCATGAAATATCAATACCAAGGAGAGGTTGACGTTGAAGTATTTATCCGCGTTTTTATTATGTCTATTATTGCTTTCACTTTTTGTGACCGCTGATGAACAAGTGGTTTATGAGCAAGAGATAACAGCTGCCAGAGAAGCCGCACCTTTGAATGTCACTAAAGAGGCGAGCTATCGAGTCTGGGAAAATGATCGCTTTGTTCAAAAAATTAAAGGAACGAATGAGTTTGTCTGTTTAGTATTAACAGATGAAAAGGGGCGCTACGAGCCTTCTTGTTTAAATCAGGCGGCAATGCATTCTGTGTATCCTGTTTATGAATACCAAACGAGGCAGCTTGCTAGAGGGATGTCCATTCAGAACATCTACAAAAATATTAAAGCCATGTCAGTCAATCAAACACTCCCCGCTCCCGATCCCGGTGCACTGGTTTATATGATGTCCTCTAAGAATAAGTTTTATGATCACTTCAGCCAAAAGCTTATAGATGTTGAACCTCATGTGATGCTTTATTTACCTAAGTTGAATGCGAGTAGTCTGGGTTTGACTTTGGAAAACTATAATCAATATGGCTTGCCTATGTTTTATGATGAATACCCGCATTTGAGCGTGGTTCATATTAATACCGATAAATGAGGGTTAATTGAGACGGTTAATTAAGAGTGTTAAATAGCGAACTCATGTTACAATTCTTAAATAAGTCTATAAATTTAAAGGAGTATTTAATGGCGCATTTGATGAAGAGCTTAATGAAGAACTCAATGAAAAACTCAATGAAAAAAGGTGTTGTTGCTGGGGTGGTTGCTTTTATCGCTTTATTGTCTTTTAGTGCGATGGCCGCTAGCGGTGGTCGAACAGGTTATATCGATTTGACCGATAAAAAGCTTCAGCTTATTTCTAATTTGGAATCAGATTCTAGATTATATGTTTATAATGTGGAATTTTACGGTAGTGAATGCACTGGCAAGACAACGGCTGTGCTGTATTTTTCAGCGTTTTTGGCTAAAGAAATGTATTCCATGTTGTTAGCTGCAAAAGCATCGGGTAAGCGAGTGGAATTAGTAGCAAGAGACTGTGCTGCGATTTCCGGTGGAACTAGGCCTCAGATAAGTTCTATTTATTTAGAGTAATGAATAGGTGAATGTAATAGTGCAAGCTGTAGCACAAGTTAGAGAAAAAATGCCATCATCATGATGGCATTTTTGTTCTATTGGTTTTTTAAACCACGGCGTCAGTTATTTACTGCTCAAAGGCCACGGTTCTGTGTTGGCAGCGATAAATATCGGCCATCACAGAGGTTGGGCGGCCATTGCTGGCATCGACAATTTTAGTGATATGAAAACGGTTACCACCTTGCATATAAGTCTCATTCGCCAGTTCCACTTCTAAGCTGTGGGGTGAGGTTTTCTCTATCATATGAGTGGTGATCACTTTACAGTTTTGATTTTCAATTTCTGCAAAGGTGATAGGTTTTACGCTATTGGCGCCAGGCAGTAACTGGATAGTGCCTGCAGGTTTGCTATCATAAGCGGTAATGATAGGACACTTGAACAAGGTGACGTCAACATTCACAGGACGCTGTTTTCTTTTTTCAACCACGTTAGTGATCAAGTAGCGGTTAGCCCCGGCCAAATAGGTTTGGTTTTTCAGTTCTGGCTGTAAATTGTTAGGATGCTCTGTTTTCACATTGAAGCTTTTCACAAATTCACATTTATCCTTTGCCGCTTGGGCTGCGGTGATCGGGACAACGTTACTGGCTTCTAACATGACGGGGATTTTTTTAGTGGCACAGCCCGTTGCTGCAAAGGCAAGCAATGAAGCAATAATGATCTTTCTCATCGAGTAATTCCTTATAATCCTTTATATTTTTAGTAGTTAATGAGTAACTGAATTGAATAAGTCCACAAGTATATGTTTTTATTGTGAAGGCCGATACCAGATTTTGGCAAAAATGTCAGTTTTATCGCCTAAAATTGAACAGCTTAGACTAAAGTAGGGCGAAGTTGTGAACTTTCATTCACACTTGTGAGCTTCTAATTAAGCTGCGCTTAGTGGAAGATCGTGGATCCCCATCCACATCGGGCCAAAAGGGGAACCACAGCAATCCCCTCTTGGATCACCTTGCAGCCCCTGACGAAGCCAAACGCCTCATATTCACCATCCTTAGTTCACCTAAGGCTACTGCGGCATTCATGCCTTACTCACGTAATGACCGATAAAATGATCTCGGCAACTCCGATGGGGAATGAAAGCAAAAGCTGTGCGCTGCTTTGATACGGCTTTTGTCTATTTAAACTGTGATCTAGGTTCATGATGACTCATCGATTTAGTACAAAAGAGTGATGGGTTGAGCTTGGCTTTGTTGGGAGGCAATTATTTCTATAAAAAGAAAAGTGAAGCTACGAAGTGTTCGCAGTTTGGAATCGCTGTTGCTTTAAATGTACTGATTTATTATTTTGGTTATCATGAGTTCGAAGGGCTGCTGTGATCACTCTACCAGCGATAAAAAGCCTTATCACTGGTAAAGGAGGGCTACTCGTTATTTTGAATGTACTGTAAGTTTTACAGCTTCTAATCTCAAACCGCTACCACGAAAGCCACAATATTCACCATCACTTTTTTCACCTATATCTCCATAATTTTGAACGTGACAGCTATATTTTACAGTGTAGTCATTTGCACATGTTCCTGTTGTTTTAAAAGCAAGCCCTTCAATTCTTAAGCTTTTGCCTTCTGTACCTAGCTTATTTGGAGCATCGTACCAACCAGTATCGCCATGATCTTGTATGTGTCCCATATAACTTAAACCAAGGCACGAGGGCCAAGAGCCTATATTTGGGTAAAGAGGGGTTATTGCTATTGATTCAAGTCGCTTACTTTCACTTCGAGTTCCTGCCCATTCATCTTCACTAAAAGTTGTTTGCCCATAATCTTGGATGTGGGTATAAACATGAAATGTTACATCACTACTTTCATCAGCAAAACTTGAAAAAGAAAAAGTAGTAATTGAAATAGCCATTGCGGCTTGCTTTATGATTTTCATTATATATTGATTCCATTCAATTTATGTTATTAAAAAGTGAATGGTACTATAGAAACAATAAAAACAAAATAGATAATCTCCTCATTTGATCCCCGATTGACCATATCACTGAAAGTATGAAACGTGACTTTGGCGTTCGTAGGTTTTGAGGCTAAAGCGCCTTGAAATGAGACGTTATCTTATAAAAATCAGCCCCAAAACTGGCATGCCAATAATTAGCCATTTTCACCACTATGCTGTTTTGACCACTAAGGGCTATTTCTAGTGCTAAGGGCTTTTTCAGATAGGTAAGCAGATTTAATCACTTATAAATGTATTACATTTATCTCTTGTAAGCTTATTAAAATAAGAAAAGCGAAGCTACGATGTGTTCGCAGTTTTAAACCGCTTGTGTTTATTATAGCCACAAAATGGACACTTTCTTTCAATAAGGATTGTTGAGCAATCGGGGCATTCATTGTCTGTATTTTCGTGTGTTTTTCCACGTTGAAACTTGTCTGTGCCATTAACAGAGTTACATGATAATCCCCAGATGCTATTGATTAAACTTAATTTGTTATATCCGCAAAATAAACAGTCATGGTTAGTGAGAATGGTTGAGCAGTTTGGGCACACGTTTTTTTTACTTTCACATGGTTCTTCTGGGTAAAGATGCCTAGCACCAATGGGGTGTCTTTTGTTTAAGAGGTATTCCTTTTCTCTTTCCTCATCATTCATTTGATTAACCTGATTTTTATTGTTATCTCGTTTCTACTTTTTCAGCATAGCAAATTATTTTTTGTGGTCAAAAAGAAAAGAGTAGCTACGAACTCCCTTATTTTGGATGCAGAAGTCTAGTATGCGGCTTTTGGTGATCGGTTAGCTGATTTGTCTTGTGGTGTTGATTGGTTTTATGCGCTTATGGGTATCGTGTATTTTTTGTCTATTTACCAGTGCTTCAGCTTGTTTGATTTTTAAGCATGCTAATAATGATGTGATTGCCATGTAAGCCAATATAGGGATAAAGAATATTAATCCTTGTATTGTTAATTTGAGTTGCTCATCGTACATAAGTAGGAACGTAATGGCTGAGGATAAGAGTACATAAATGAAGAAAAAAAAGATTTTCATTCCCCACCTTACACTGGTTGATTTATAAAATTTCTTAAAGGTAAAAATGGCACATGCTTCATCGTAATGGACGATATTTTTGGCTAGTTTAAAATTCTTTAGTGATTCAAGCGGATCTGTTAGACTAAGTACATATTTAATGGCTTCTAGATTTAAAAACTGATCACCTGCTATGGCTTGGTAGCCTTTTTGAATAGCAAACGGGTGAAGCGTTTCTTTTTCCATATCCTTTAAAAAGTTTTTAGCAAATAAATACTCTTCTCTCAGGCGTGTTTTGATGCCTGAATTTATATCAAAAGTGATTTTAGCTAGTCCTACAAAAGTACAAATTGCGGTAATGATTTTAACTATCAGTATTGCATCATCCATTTTTACATCCTTGTTGATTAGGCAGTTGCCTTATTGCTGTTTGCGCGCACCAGCATAACAAAATTTCTATCGTATTTAAAATTTGAACTATCGACAAAACTACGCAGTGTTCGCAGTTTGGGCTCGTTTTTATGGGGCTTTTATTCAAAGCGGCGGCTATTGCTTATATCTGGGTATCATTTGACTATGAGCCGGGTATGGAAAGAAATGCCCAGTGATAAAAAGCTATATCACTGGTGGGGCTTTGGAGATTTATATATTTAAAGTTGTCGTTATAATCGCCTTCTAATTGAATATTGATTATTGTTTGCTAGCACTTATTTTTTGTCTCGCATCAATCAATATAATTTCAGGATGATTATTCCCTTCTTTTTTAGCTTTTTCTTTCAAGGTTAGTAGCTCATTATATGAATTTGTTACATTACCGTTATTAATGATGACATATATACCTTTATCTGTCTTTTCACTAATTAGATATTGCTGAAGTTGGTGTGTATAGCCTGTTAACGCTTTTTCACTAGTTGATAGTTTAAGTTCAACGCAGACTTTAGATTTATGTCCTTGGGAGAACTTAAAATCAACTTTTCCGCTTCCAACATCGGGTTCTGCCGACAAATCTACATTGTATATCTCACATACCCGATATAGCGCTGCTGAGAATATATGTTGAAAGTGTTTTTCAGGTTCTTTTTTAAGACTTTTCCAAAGCCCTTGTTCTTCAACACGGTGCTTGAATTGGTTAATTTCTAATTCAAGCCAGCTATATAACTCGTCTTGATTCATTTTTAGCTGGAAATCTGAATTTTTAACATTAGAAAAAAGATTAAAATTTTTATCAATTAAATCTAAATAATGGGGTATAGCTATAAAGTTCTTAGTTTGGATTTCTTTTGCTACCTTTGCGCCAACTTCAAATATAAGGTCGAATAACAACCAAGTTTCAAAAATTTCATGCTCTGTTTCGCCAGAGAACTCATAATCCTCAACTTTTCGACCGTCGACTTCCCCATCATCATTATAAATTGTGATTGAATCAATCAAGTTATTTTTAGTATATGATTGCCGATCTTGATAGACGTGACGAGTAAGCTTATGAGCTAAAAACTCATAAAAACTAAGTATTTTTATTTCTTTTACATCATAGCTACCATCACATGATCCAATATTGTAGTTATGGTATCTGTCATCACGCGTAAACCTATTATATTCAAGATTAACTACTTTAGAGTGATTTGATTGTGGATAAATTAAAGCTGACATGTACTTAATTATATGATTACGCTCTTCGATTATAGATTGTTCAATATTTTTTTTTAGTTGTTTAAGTTCATCAATCATATGTTGTTATTATTTTTCACATTAATTATCTGTTTATTATACTATTTTTAATACAATAATGAGCATTTAAAAATAACTTGTCCATTTTAGCCTCTATTTTTTATAAAAATGAAAGTACGAAATGTACCTTTGTCACTCTATAGCTCTAATATCAATGTACTAAGGGGCAACCCCCTTTATTTTCTTGGTGGGGAAAAGTAAAAAGTCGAATGCTAATAAGTGGTTTTCGTTACTGTACAGTCAGTATGGTATCACTATGTTACTTCGAAGAAACCCTCTCGCTTCTAATCAAAGTGTAGATACTTTTGTGACCTTCGGCTTCAGGGATGAAGTCGTAGAGCGGCCATGGATGGTTTCACAGCGAGTCACAGAAGTATCTGCACAAAAGCCTGCGGCAGGCAATTTACTTAAATGAAATATAAATAACTAAAATTAGGTAACTTCATACAAATAACATTAGTTTTATCAATCAGATGCCGTCTGAAACTCACGACTTTAGCCCGCTGCCAGCGATGAATAGTTATTCAGTAACTGCATGCCTGAGCTGCAAAATATGCAGCCTCACATTTAGCAATACCTTTACTGAAAGGTATACAACAAGCCTATGGTGGTAATGCTATCGGTCTGCTTAGTGCCGTCAGGTACCACTTGGGTGTATTTCATTACTGTGCCTATGGTGAAGGCCCAGTCTTGAAATAAGGTATTTTTATAACCGATATCGAGACCGACTGTGTTGTTGTCAGCACCCACTTCAGAGGTGAGGGCGGCATTGAGGCTAGTGTATTCTTGCATTTTAAATTCAAAAATCGCCGCTGTACGTAAAATGATATCTTTACTGGCACTGGGATCGGGCTCGCTATCGGTGGCAATGGCTAAGTTATAACGGTAACCAGGGCCGACTTCTAAGCTTAATTTGGTTTTGCTGTTGCTGACGGCATCGAAACCATAACCGCTGGAGACAGTATAAATGCGAGTGTAACTGCCAAATCGGTCCCAAGTTCCATCGCCACGACCGAAAACATAGCCGCTATCGAGCTTATAGTTCGATTGCAGTTGTAGATCATACCGCTCAGAGGTCGCACTTTGTGAGTCTGCGGCATAATAAGCTTTCATGGTCGCTTCTTGTCTCGCGGCGACGGTGTCGTAGACTAATTTCGTTCTACCATTAAAACTTGTGGTATTGGTATTGCCTGTATTGAGCTGAAAACCCCCTTCAATTTCGGCGTTAAAATCACTGGGTGGCTCTTTAAAATCGGGTGGAACTAATGCCTGCACCGAAAAGGGAAGCCCTAATGTGCAGACAACAACAATAGTTCTTAACATGACGCTTGAATTCTTGGGGCCTAAGGGCCTAAATTAGGTTCTTCTAATGGGCCGTATCATACCGATAATCCACTGTGGCGCAAAGTAAATTAGTATTAAAGATCTTCAACTTTATGATGTTAAGCATTTTTGCTGTGGCAGTGGGGGATAGTGCTTGAATTTAGGGCGTGTTTTGTGTAATACTGCGCCGCCTAAATTCAGTCACTTTAATTCGTTCCTTGCCTCTATTTGGTCCGACTGAGCCAAGAATGAGGCTAGATAACCGTAAGGAGCAAAAAATGCGTCATTATGAGATCGTATTTTTGGTTCACCCTGATCAGAGTGAACAAGTACCTGGTATGATTGAGCGTTACACGGGTATTTTTACCCAAGCTGGCGGTCAAGTTCATCGTTTAGAAGATTGGGGCCGTCGTCAATTGGCTTACCCAATCATCGAGTTGCATAAAGCTCACTATGTTCTTATGAACGTAGAGACAACTGCAGAATCGATTGAAGAATTAGAAACAGCTTTCCGTTTCAACGACGCTGTTTTGCGTAGCATGGTTATGCGTACTAAAGCTGCCATCACTGAAGCCTCTCCAATGGCTAAAGCAAAAGACGAGCGTGATAGTCGTCGTTCTAATGACAGTGAGCGCGAAGAGCGCCCTGCAGTAGAAGCTGCCGCTGAAGAAGCGAACGAAAGCGCTGAAAACACAGCTGAGTAAGTTTTTCTGTGTTCACTAATCAGCTGAGTTTATCTGGTGTGATTACACGCAGTCGGCGATTTGAGAGTCCTGCAGGCATTGCCCATGTGGTGTTGCAGTTGGAACACAAATCTCAACGTTTTGAAGCTCAAATGCTCAGGAACGTGTACTGCCAGATACAAGTTGTATTAAGTGGAGATGGGTTTAATCACCTAACAGAACAACTGAAAATGGGCGTGGCAATTCAAGTGGACGGTTTTATTGCTCAACAACAGAGTAGAAATGGTCAATCACGCTTGGTATTACATGCTGAAAATGTCGAATTGAAAACTTAGGAGACTGTCATATGGCACGTTATTTCCGCCGTCGCAAATTCTGTCGCTTCACCGCTGAAGGTGTGACAGAGATCGATTATAAAGATATTGTTACTCTAAAGAACTATATCACTGAAAGTGGTAAAATTGTTCCTAGTCGTATCACAGGTACGAATGCAAAATATCAACGTCAACTAGCTCGCGCTATTAAGCGTGCTCGTTATCTTTCTCTACTGCCGTACACTGATTTACATCAGTAATACTGCAATCATTTAGAGGAATTAAATAATGAACGTTATTTTACTTGATAAAATTGCTAACCTAGGCAACTTAGGTGACCAAGTTTCAGTTAAAGCGGGCTATGCACGTAACTTCCTTTTACCACAAGGTAAAGCGGTTATTGCTAATGCTGCAAACACTGAAGTATTCCAAGCGCGTCGCGCTGAACTAGAAGCTAAATTAGCGGGTGAATTAGCGACTGCTAATGCACGTGCTGAGAAGTTAGCGGCATTAGAAAGCGTTGTTATCGCTTCTAAAGCGGGTGATGAAGGCAAGCTATTTGGTTCAATTGGTAACCGCGATATTGCTGATGCAGTTACAGCTGCTGGTGTTGAATTGGCTAAAAGTGAAGTTCGTCTTCCACTAGGTGCATTGCGCAACACTGGTGATTTCGAAGTTGAAGTTCAATTACACACTGAAGTTAAAGCGATTGCAAAAATCTCTATTGTTGCAGAAGATTAATCGTTATTCGCTTTAAGAAAAACACCGTCTTATGGCGGTGTTTTTTTATTTCTCATTGTTAAACTTAATGGCTGTGATCGGCCTCGTTTGCATCTTTAGCCTTTTTATTGGCGGCTTTGACCGCATCACTGACCTTAGCGTCAGGCTTGTTTTGGCAGAAATCGACCACATCATCCACTTGCACATTTTCCAGTTGATCGATTTCAATCACATCCACATTGCCAGCATCATCGACACCCGTTAAGTAGCCTACCACAACAGGGACAAGATCGTTATCGACCTGTAGAAAATCTTTACATTGAAGGTCTTTGACTTTGGTGTGGGCAGCCATGCTAAATGGACTGATAAATAACAGTGACATAAAGACTAGGGGTAAAAGTTTCATATCCTTCTCCAAATTAACACTATTCATGATAAACATGAACGCTAATGAGTATGCTTAAGCGGCTATGTCCGTGCCTGATTGAGTTGGCAGGGAGACTTTATTAGCACGCTTGGATAAGTGTAGTCAAAGAAAGCGGCTTTGCTGTTTATCATTATACCAATTCCATTATATAAGTGATCTTTCAGCGGAAATTCAACATGCTGTAGGCAAGGTCGTTAATTGCTCCTGCATTAACAGACAATCCCACCATCCATGGTGGTCGCAGATGATTGAAGCTAATAGTCATTCTCGGCTTGGGTTCAAACGTCGCTCTACCTCCCTCATCCATGAGGTCGTATATCGAAAGCAGCTAAGTCACATAAAGTATGTTGAAACCCGCACAAAGTGAGCTTCTCAGACATTCCACTTCTGCGTTGCATTCATTTGAAAGGGAATTACCATTACAGCATAAATGCGCCTTGAATTGAAAAGCCTGAGAAGCTCTGAATTGATCATCTATATAATAGAATTGGTATTAGTCTTGTGTGACTATGGCGGCGTTCAACTCGCCAGTTTGTGAAACAGTTAAAACATGCCGATCACCCAGTTGTTCACCAAGTAGGCTATTGTTGTGCCCATATTGGGTTAAGTTCAGCGTATTATATTGCCCTGTGATGGCTAAACTGGATGAATCCAGTCCTAAAAGGTGATTATTGTTACCCATTTGAGTGATTAAAGCGGTATTGTTGTGTCCATCTATGATGAGGTCAATGGTATTGAGATCGCCATCTTGGCGCATGATTAAGTGAGCATTATTATCACCAATTAAGTGTAATTGAGTCGAATTGTCGATACCCGTTTGCGTGATGTCAGTATGGTTATTATCACCCAGAGTTAAAAACGATATTTCATTACTTTGACCGTTAGTATAAAAATAGCTTTGATTATTGTTGCCTTCTGTTGTTAAAGCAAAGCGGTTGTCTTCGCCTATTTGCTGTAACATTTGAGTATTATCATTACCGAAAACAAGGGTTTGCTGAGTGTGCCTATCGCCAAATTGAGTGCTAAGCACTAAGTTTTTATGGCCTTGATGTATGATGCTGAGTTGATTTAATTCGCCTTGTTGACTGGTTATGCTGTGGTTATCCGTTCCCTGTACTGCGACAGCATTGGCATTATCATCACCAAGCAGTAAGGTATGTGCTTCATTGGCATCACCAAAAGTGTAAATGCGAGTTATGTTATTGATACCATCTTGGTCCGTAAAGATAACATTGTCATTGCCAAGGGTATCAATATTTGTCTCATTTAAGGTGTCAGCTTGTCGAGAAATAGTATAATTATTATTACCTAATGTATTGATATAACTCGTGTTGGCAACCCCTTTTTGATGACTTTTGTCGACATTTCTGTCGCCTTGTTGAAAAATAGTGCTGGTTTGTTCCTCACCGCCTTGAAAGAGGCTGATCCAGTTTTTTTGGCCGCGAGTGAGAGTGGTGGCAGATGAATATTGGCCATGTTGTTTGATCCTAACGGTTTGCCCATCGCCGACTTGATTAACCATCGCATGTTGGGCGTCCCCTTTTTGATCAACCACCACATTTTGCCCTATAACGGGTTGATTAGTGACTGTAGTCTGTTGAATATCCGCTGTATTGTTGGAGGTGGCAAAAGCTGTGGTGTGAAGACTGAGGCTAGCGATCAAGGCAGATAAAGTCATTGATTGTTTTTTATGTCGTTTCATGTTTCTTCCTTAAATGGCTCATCTTTTTATTCAGTAAGCGGTAAATGATTTACTCATTATGCTTTCACTTTGATAAATAGATTTAAAGCGCTTGTTATTTCTTGTTTTATTCAAAAATGTCCGTTAAGGGGAGCTTGATTTGAATATAACCCTTTTAGGGCATAGCTGAATATTCATATTGATTTAGCTATACAACACGCTCCTTGTGATGAATTGACCTTGATATATATACCCGTGATACTTGAAGATGCAGGATTCAGCTGGAATTAAAAGCCTTTTAGGCAAGGCTTTGAACAGCGTACCTAGTCATTCTAAGCTGATGTTCAATAACGCAGTATAAAAGGCTTTTAAACCAGCCCCTTGGGAGTCTGTAAAAGTACCGACTTCTGCGTTGTATCATCTTAAAAGGCAATAAGCATTCTTGCAATAATACGCCTTGAATTAGGCACTTTTACAGGCTCTGAAAACATGTATCTTCAAGTATCACGGGTATAGAACTAAATCTATAATCATCTATCATTTTTCGCATCGGAAGAAAGTCGGTTTTTTAGGCGGTAATTGCGTGAGGAAATAAGGATAAAAAACAGGAAGCCTAGGCTTCCTGTTTGTCGATATGTGTTATCACACTAAGGGGATTTCTCTTTAGAGAAAGCCAAATTAGTTTTGAATAACAGTCGCAGAGTTGAAGTCACCTGTTTGAGAAACAACGATGTTGTTGTTAGTACCAAATTGAGAACCCGATACTAAGTTATCATTACCACTTTGAGCAACCACTAAGCTGTTACCTTCACCGATAACTTCAAAGGCTGAGCTATCGTCACCACCAATCCAGTTACCGTTACCTGATTGTGTCATCATTGCAATGTTTTCATCGCCTTCAATGATAAGGTCAATTAAGTTAAGATCACCAGATTGTGTCGCTTCAACATCAACATTTCTCTCACCCATAACAGTGATCAAAGTTTCGTTGTCGTTACCATCTTGTTCAACGTCAACTTCGTTACGCTCACCTAATACATCGACATAGCCGAAGTTTTTGTCACCTTCTTGTGCGATTTCGATGTCGTTATTGTTGCCATCAGCGAAAGCGACAACAGTGTTGTTTAGGCCGTCAGAGTTAAGATCAAGGTTGTTGTCATCGCCGTAAATACCGATAGTGGCGAAGTTAGTGGTCCCTTCTTGATCAAGATCTAAGTCATTTTCATTACCAAAGATTTGGAATTCAGCGGCATTAGCTTCGCCTTCTTGATGAAGATCTAAGCTGTTATCATCACCTTGAAGTTCGGCAATCATAGTATCGCCAATGATGTTGTTGCTACCAGATTGGACAATTTCAACATCATTGTCGTTGCCGTTAGCAAAATCTAAGAAGCTAGTGTTGTTAAAGCCCGTTTGATCCATTTCGATTTCATTATCAGAACCGACTAAAGAGTAAACTGAACTTTTGTTTTCATCACCTTCTTGAGTGATCACGAAGTGGTTATCATTACCATCAACACCTTGAATAACCCCTGAGTTTTGATTACCCATTTGCGAGATTTCAGCGTCGTTGTTATTGCCCACGTTCATGCCGCGCTCAATACCTGTCATTGCTGCCAAGTTGTTGTCGCCCATTTGTGAGATACGTACATCATTATCTTCGCCTTCGACTTGAGAGATGGCGATGTTAGTCACACCTTCTTGGCTAATGATAGCGGTATTTGCCGTACCCATATACTCAACGGTTGCATCATTTTGCACGCCATTTTGCATAACGTCAGCGTAATTACTGTCGCCCGTTAGGTCGATGACAGTTTGGTTAGAGGTATCAAATTGGTTTACAGTCACTTGGTTATCATTACCCAGTGATGTAATTTTTGCATCATTTTGTGAACCGTCTTGCATCACATCTGTGGTGTTATAGTCTCCAACACTGCTGATGTTGGCTTGGTTAAAGAAGTCATATTGAGCAACACTCGTGTCGTTATTATTGCCTTCTTGATTGACTGTAGCAATATGCCAGTCATCCGCTTGATCAACATCTACGTTATTTTCAACACCTCTAGAATTGACATAAGCTTCTGCCCATACACCATCTTGTGTAATAGTGGCAGTTTGGCCATCACCGACTTGGTCGACAGTGGTGATATGCATAGTCCCTGTTTGTTTCACATATGCATCTTGACCCATAGGTGCGCCAGCTGCCGCAGTGGTTTGATTAATGTGGGCCGTATTGTCAGATGCGGCTAACGTCGATGCACTGAATCCTAAACCTGCAGCTACTGCAAGAGAAATAATGGATTTTTTCGTTACTGATTTCATAAGCATTCCCTGTTTTATGTCATTAATATTGTGTAATTGAAATAGAGGCATTATCCGCCACTTGCTCTATTGAGAAATTAGCGCTGCCGAGTTGATTAAGTTGAACTAAGTTATCGTCTCCTACTTGTATGATAGCGGCTTGATTATCGTTGCCGATTTGATCTAGCTCTACTTGGTTGCGCTCACCAAGCTGAGCAATATCGGCTTGGTTACCCAATCCTACTTGCAAAAGTTCTGCATAATTTTCATCACCAGATTGGATCAAGTAAGCCTGATTCATATCTCCGAGTTGAGAGAGGTGGATGAGGTTATCTTGACCGCTTCTTTCTAGCAATGTTTGAAGGGTGACGGGTAATTCATTTGTCCCTGTAATATTTTCGAGCTCATCAGCACTGATGCTGAAACTGCATACCTGAAAAACAGTGGCGAATAACAAGGTTTTAAAAGCTGACAATGAACACTCCTTTGTGTGTTATGAAATAAAGATGGGTTGTTCTTTTATTTCATTTATTAGCTATCCATAAGACTTGGTCGACCCCATGCCTCATGATCCAAGTTATTGATAAATCTACATGCATATAAATTTGTCGCAATCGGAAGAAAGTCTATTTATTCGTTCGATATTTGTTGATTAAATACTATTCTATATAAATTTATTTTTACTTTTATCAATAATTTAATTGATAAAGTGTCAGTCTATTTCTGTTTTAATAATATGTTAGTGTTAGTAATAAAGTTGTAAACTAAATGAAAAAACTTTTAAAACTTGATTTCACATGGTACCTATTCTTCTGCTTACTAATTTAAAGTTAAGTAAAGCATGTATCACTTTGACTTTTTCACTTTTTGGCTTTGAGGCTATCGTTTTTCTTTAATTGAGCGAAGGGTTACAAGGAAGTGAAATGGGTTCTAAAAACGTAAAAAAACTAAATAGGAAGCCAGTTTATGTTTAAAACTTTATCTCCTCTTGCTGTTGCGATTGCCAGCGCAATGGCTGTTTCATCTGTACCTGCTATGGCGAAAGATACCATTGAGCATGAGTATGTAAAAGACTCTTTGATTGTGGTTTATAAAGATAATGCCACGACAGCCGAAAGATTATCAGCACAGCGCCTTGTGCGTGGCACGATGCAAGATCGTAATGCCGATGGTGTTGATGATAAATTTGCTCGTTTACTTGAGGGTAAACTGGCACGTTTGGCATTACGTCAGGGAGCCGATGTTAAAAAAGCCATTAAAATAATCAGCCAACATCCAGCTGTTAAATATGCAGAGCCTAATTATGTGATTAAAGCTTTAGGGGTACCGGATGATCCTAGTTTTGTTTCGTTATGGGGCATGAATAATACAGGTCAAGATGGGGGTCGTGTGGATGCCGATATCGATGCTGTTGAGGCGTGGGATATTAGCACGGGTGACACTAATGTCATCGTGGGTGTGATTGATACTGGGGTTGATTATAACCACGAAGATTTGAAAGCCAATATGTGGACTAACCCCAATGAAATTCCTGGTAATGGTATAGATGACGATGGGAATGGCGTTATCGATGATATTCATGGCTTTAATGCAAACACTGGCTCTGGCGATCCTATGGATGGTAATGGTCATGGTACCCATGTTGCGGGCACTATTGGCGCGAAAGGCAACAATGGTGTGGGTGTCGTTGGTGTCAACTGGGATGTGAGTATTATTGGTTGTCAATTCTTAGATGCCAGTGGCTCAGGTTCAACAGAGGGGGCTATTGCTTGTATCGATTACATGACTGATTTAAAAGTCAATCATGGGGTTAATATTAAAGCGACCAATAACTCTTGGGGCGGTGGTGGCTTTAGCCAAGCGTTGAAAGATTCAATTGATGCTGCGGGGGATGCAGGCATTTTATTCTTAGCCGCAGCGGGTAACAGCGCGGTTGATAACGACGTTAATCCTCATTACCCATCAAGCTACGATTCTGATGCACTAATGTCTATTGCGAGTACAGATCGTAATGACAATATGTCCAGCTTCTCACAGTGGGGGCTAACCAGCGTTGATATGGGGGCGCCGGGTTCGTCTATTCTCTCCACAACACCAAGCAATGGTTATTCAACCTATTCTGGTACATCAATGGCGACACCTCATATGACTGGAGCTGCGGGTCTAGTCTGGTCAGTCAATCCTGATTTATCGCCGACTGAAATGAAACAGTTATTGATGGATTCAGGTGAGCCGAATGCTGATTTAAATGGCAAAACCGTTGCGGGTACACGTCTAAATGTGGCTAATGCATTAGAGATGGCCGATCCGGATCCTAGCTTTAAATTTGCTGTTTCACCTATGATGCAAACCATTGAAGCAGGTTCTAGCGCGAGTTATGAGTATACTGTTGGCAGTATTGCAGGTTGGAATGGTGAAGTGGCATTATCAGTGTCGGTTTCTCCAGAGTTAGCGGGTGTGTCTCTATCGACGGATACTGTTGTTGTCGGTGATACTTTTATGGTTAATGTGGCAACCGATGCCGATGCGGCTTGGGGTGATTATAGCATTACTGTTGAAGGTGTCAGTGGTGACATAGCTAAGAGTCAGTCAGTGGCTTTGACTGTGCTGCCACAAGGCATAGAAGATTTTCCTTATGCCAATGATGAAGCAATAGACATTCCTGATAATGATATCAGTGGTATCGTGAGCACAATTGATGTTACTGATGATGTACAAGTGTTTGGTGTTAATGCTGATGTCAATATTTCACACACTTGGGTGGGGGATTTGATGGTGACATTAACTTCACCAGCAGGTACTCAAGCCATATTGCATAACCGCGAAGGTGGTAGTGCCGATGACATCGTTAAGAATTGGGACTTAAGTGCATTTAACGGTGAAATGGCGATGGGCACTTGGACCTTATCCGTTAATGATAATGTAGGTGCAGATACAGGTACTCTGAATAATTGGGGTATGGTGATTTCGGGTGTGGGAGAAGGTGGAAGTTCAGCGCCTGTTGCCAGCTTTGAGTACAGTGCTTCAGGCTTGATGGTTGACTTTACTAATACCAGTATTGATGATGATGACGATATTGTTAGCTATGCTTGGTCATTTGGGGACGATGCCACTTCTACAGACATGAGCCCAAGCCATGAATATGCACAAGCGGGAAGCTATGATGTTGAGCTAACAGTGACAGATGCTGAAGGCAATACAGATACCAGCACCATGTCAGTAACTGTGTCAGAAAATGAGATTGTAGCGAGTGTTGCACGTGCTAAAGTCTCACGTCGTGGTAGTGCCTTAGTGGATTTACGTTGGGAAGGTGCGATGGGAGATTCAGTGGACATTTATCGTGATGGTGCGTTAGTGGGTACAACGAATAACGATGGCCGTTATCGTGACCGTTTCACCGATGCGGGAGAGACTGCTGAATATCAAATTTGTCAAGCAGGTACGGATCTTTGTTCTGCGGTGGTTGTTGCGACTTTCTAAGTTTTAAACAGCAATGAAAAAGCGACCTTTGGGTCGCTTTTTTTATGGAAAGCGAAAATCCCCTCGCTTCATATCATTTATTAGTTACTTTGGTTATGGGTTACATTAATTTTTACTTTAAGTGCTTTTATTACAGTGTATTTGTTAATTATATTGATTTAACCTAACTTAAAACTTGAATAATTGATGCTTTCAACTAAATTCGATAGAAGAGAATGAACACGCAGATTATTAGATAATCAGTAGCGAGAACTTTGCTAAATACCCTATTGATTATCTCGAAATTTCTGTTAAAAATAGGTTTTATTAAATCATGATATAAACCATGGTTTTCAAGGTGAGGTGAGTTCCTTAGAGACTCAGTTCGATTTATTGTGGCGGGTATGTGTTGATTTAAGGGTATTAGCATATATGTATGACATTTCTAAGAAAGAAATTTGGTATGGTGAGTTAAGAACAGAACGTGGTAATACGGTTCTTATTTATGATGGCCAATTTCCAGAAGCACCGGCAGGGCGCATTTATTTTTATAATACTGCTCGTGATCAAATCATTGAATATGCAGAGGATATTGTTAAAGTTAATCTGCATGATCTCGATGATGAAGCGATTAAAGTCGCAAAAAAAGAGTTTGGAAAAGCATGGGAAGTAGCACGTGCTGCTTTCATGGAGAAGCATGATGGGTGGGTCGAGGCCAATAATCCGAAAAGTATTCCAGCGAAGAAAGCTAAGCCTGTGACGGAACCTGTTGGAGAGTTAGATTCAGAGGCGAGTGCGGATATAGATCCAGAATTAGAAACTGAAAGTTTAGAAGGTGAATTTGATACTGAATGGCCTAATGATGATTTTGAGAACTGATTATTTGTCTATAGTCTAAATCATAAGAAAGAGCGAAAAGCAGCCTGTAGTGCTGCTTTTTTGATCTTGTTAGGCATTGCTGGTTTATCATATCAATTCGATTAACGTCAGGAGAGTCGTTTGGCTCCTTCACTGGCAGAGCATAAGTAGATACTGGCTTCTAATTGTGTTTGACTAAAATATTGGCTTTCTATGGCGTTGACGACAGCATCAGTGTATTGATGATCCACCAGTGCCACCACGCAGCCACCAAAGCCAGTACTGGCCATTCGCACACCGCCTTTGTCACCAACCACATCAGCAATAATCTTAACCAAGTGATCAATTGCGGGAACGGTAATTTCAAAGTCATCTCTCATTGATTCATGGGATTTTGCCATGAGCTCACTGAGTTTTTTAACATTGTTTGCTTCTAATGCCCAAGCGGCTTGCTGAGTTCGGCGATTCTCTGTGACTATGTGTCTAGCCCGTCGATAGAGGACTTCTTCTAACTCATCTTTGGCTGATTCGAGTTTTTTCAGTGTTAAATGGCTGAGTGCATCCAGTTTAAAATGACTGGCGACTTGCTGGCATTGCAGTGCCCTTAATTGGTATTGAGGCTCTAATGCTTGGCGTTGTACATTAGAGTTAACGATAAGTAAGCTTAAGCTTTTTGGAATGCTAATGGCCTCGCTGTCTAAATCAAAACAGTCAATGAGCAAGGCTTTATTTTGTTCTCCCATGGCGCTGATCATTTGATCCACAATACCGCAATGATAACCTGCATATTGGTTTTCGCCTCTTTGTGCAACTTGCGCAATGGCTAATGGGGATAAATGGAATTGATTTATTTCGTTAATCGCCGTACCAAAGGCAATTTCTAATGCAGCAGAAGAAGAGAGTCCAGCCCCTAAAGGCACATTGCTAACAATGGATAAATCCATGCCTGTGGCGGGTAATCCAGTGGCAGCCATAGAGGCGCTAAAGCCTTTTAAATAGTTAACCCAAGCTTTTGGATCGGCAGGGATCATGCAATCTTCTTTACCAAAACGCCATTCTTGAATATGGCCTGGAAAGGCATCGGATACGGCTCTAAATTGTTGATCATTCCTTCGTTTTACTGCAATGACAGTATGAAAATTGATAGCGCTTGATAAGACAAAACCCTCATTAAAATGGGCATTTTCCCCTATAATATTGATTCGTCCAGGAGCCATAAAGAGGCCGTCAGCCTTAGTACCGAAGGTTTGTATAAAGAGCTTGTTAGCACGTTGAGCTGGATCCGACATAATGAGCATTCCCGCAATTTAAAACAGTATTATTATTATTTTGATTCTTCATTTCTCTTTTGAAGTGACACTAAAGAGCAATTGATTTTCACAAAAATATCAATGGTTAAAATATGAGTATAGCCAATAAGTTTACAACTTTGGGGAATGTATTTTAATTTTTTAATTGTCTTTGATTCTTTAAAATACGACGAGATAGCGAAAGAACTTGCGTTTTATCTCAAGTTCTTTCTTCAAACCGCATTTCTCTGTTTTTAAAAACACGCGGTATGAGCAAACAAAGAGGCTGTATATTTTATGCTATGTTTTGTTTTATGACAGATCCAGGTGAATTGACTTGCTTTAAGGCATGCTCTGCAAAGCCGACTCCAGCCACTTCATACAAGTTATAGACACTGTCAACCCCGGAACCTTTAAGAGACTCAACATCTTCACTGTAACGAACAATAGCACTAAACTTACCTTTGTAATTAAGCTGCTTTAATTGTTCTATCGCAAACAAATTACCCGCATGATGTGGCATGGCGAGTAAGACGAGTTCAAGATTTGGCGCATCGTCGAGTTTTTCCCAAAAATCAACATCGGCAGCATCGCCCTGTAGTACATTACGTCCTTCTTTATTATGAAAATCAACCACTTTTTGTTTATGTTCTATGCCTAAGACTTCATTAGGATACAAAGCATTGAGCTCATCAAAAGCACCAGAACCAATGCGTCCCATTCCCAAAATCAGAAAGCGCGGATTCCCCACGGGAATGGGGCTGTCTTCAGGGTGTAATTTCGTTTGCTCTAAGCCTTGTAAGCGGCGAGGATTTTGTTGGTAAAGTTTGTTTGCTAGTGTATTTAATGGTGCAGCAAACAGAAAACTTAAACTAATGGCGACGGCAATAATGACCATCCAGTGGGGCGGTAACCAGCCTTTATAAGTGGCAACGGCGGCTACAATCAGTCCAAATTCACTATAGTTACTGAGGTTTAACGCAGTGAGTAATGAGGTACGAGCCCGTAAATGAAAACGCGTGAGTAAGTACACAAATAATGCAATTTTAATGGGAACAAGGAGCACTAAAATACTGGCAAGACCTATGTCACTTAGACTCGGTAATCCATTTAAACCAACGGTTAAGAAAAAGGCAATCAGAAAGACTTCTTTAAAATAAAACATGGATTTTGCCAATTCTGACGACTTTTTATGCCCGGCCAAAAACACACCCATGATCAATGCACCCAGATCCGGTTTAAGCCCGACCAGCTCAAATAATGAACCGCCCATAACTAATGCCATGACGAGCCCAAAGAGTACCAGTAATTCTCCATGACCCACTTTATCAAATACACGGTAAATGATGGGCTTAGCCAGCGGTAAGAGTAGTAATCCCAGCGCCCACCAAGAGGGGATGGCGCCTTTTGAAATGGTTAAAAAAGCCACGGCAAAGATATCTTGCATGATCAAAATACCAATGGCCACTCGTCCGTAAAGGGTTTGCATATCCCCTTTATCTTCAAGAATTTTGACAGCAAAAATGGTGCTAGAAAAACTTAATGCAAAAGCGAGTAAGGCTATTTGGGTATAAGCTAAATCGGTGAGTTGTTCGAGTCCTATCCAGCCCAATAGCTTGAGTAATGGAATGAAAAATAACATCGATCCCATTAAATGTAAGCTTGCACCTGCCCAGACTTCGGCCTTAAATAGACTGCGTAAATCTAACTTAAGGCCAATAGCAAATAAGAGCAAAGTGACGCCTAAACTGGCTAGTGATTGTAATAGCGGTAAACTTTTTTCATCGATACCAAAAATGTACAGAATAAAACCCGCTGCAAGATACCCAATCAGGGGCGGAAGGCCAATACGCTTAACAAGCATACCGCAAATAAGGGTGGTGATGAGAATGGCGGGTTCCATGATACTCCACTTTTGGTTAGTTAATAAATATAAAGCACAACAATACGAGATGGCCTTTTTAAGAGCACTATCATATTCATAAAAAGCTTAGGTTTAAATGGGAAAAAGACCTGAATTTAACATTTTCTAATTGGCTTAGACTAAAGAAGGCGGCTGTCAGCGACCGGAATGTAAGTGTGACAACAAAAAGTGAGCAATAAGCTCACTTTCTATTGTTTTTTATAACCTTTATTTAATCTCAAGAAGCCTATCGAGATGTTTAGCAAAAGGTTTTGGTTTCATAAAACCAGTGACAGTTAAGGATGTAACTTGTTCTCCTTGACGATTAAACATTAACAAGGTGGGCAAACCTAATACATGAAAGTGCTCTAATAAGGCAATATCGGTAGGATCGTTTTTGGTTACATCCGCTTGCAATAACACCATTTGATCCATACGTTGTTTCACATCGCTATCTTGAAAGGTGATGTGCTCAAATTCTTTACAGGCGACACACCAGTCAGCATAAAGATCTAGCATAACGGGTTTACCGAGTTTTGCCGCTTTGGCGATTTCGACTTCAACATCCTCAAGGGATTTGACCTTGATAAAGCCTTTTTCTTGGGGTGGGTTTATTTGGCTATAGGACTGAAAGCCTAATTGATGCATGACAGATTGAAAGCCAAATGAAAATACTGCTAACAAGCTCAATATTAATATCACTGAGCGCGCGGTTTGCTTCCAATTAAAGCGGGTGAGCTTATTTTGGTGCATCAAGTAACCTATGAGTGTGGTACCCCACAGAGCCCATAAGACGTCTGTCAGCGTGCCAGCCCAAATACGGGCAATCAACATAATGGAAACGGCGATGAGTAAGAAGCCGAAAACCGTTTTTATTACATTCATCCATTGGCCTGCTTTTGGCAATAATTTACCGCCAGAGGTTCCCATTATTAGCAGTGGAAGCCCCATTCCAATGCTCAGCACATAAAGGGCTAAAAAGCCAAGTATCAAGTCTCCTGTTTGTGCAATATAAATTAAGGCGCCAGACAGTGGTGCCGTGGTGCACGGAGAAGCCACTAAGCCTGAAATGGCACCCATAGCAAAAACCCCGATAAGGTTGCCGCCTTTTTGGGTATTAGAGAGGTTGTTCATTTTATTTTGCCATTTAGCTGGCAAAGTTAAATCATACAAGCCAAACATGGATAAACTGAGAATGACAAATAAAATGGCTAATACAATTAATACGGCAGGATGTTGTAATGCCGCTTGGTATTTCATGCCAGCCGATGCCACCACTAACCCTAATAAGGAATAAGTGATTGCCATACCTTGTATGTAAGCCATAGACAAGGTAAAGGCTTTTGCGGTTGAGAGCTTTTGTCCTTGGCCGACGATTATTCCAGATAGAATGGGGTACATAGGGAAAACACAAGGGGTAAGCGCTAAACCAATCCCCAATACAAAAAAGCTGATTAATGTCCAAGTTAAGCTGCTGTTCTCAAACATTTGACTGAGACTAATTTGCTTTGATAACACTTGGTTATCATCATCGTCTGTAGTGGATGATGTAGCAGCTTGGTTGCTCTTGTTTTGTGCTATGTTTGTCTTTGCAAGGCTATCACTTTGAGGATGTGAAGTGATCGCGTTGAGGGGAATGTCACGTGTGGTGGGAGGATAACAGAGTTTATCCTCGGCGCATCCCATAAAGGTGACAGCTAATACTCCATCATTGCTAGCTTGAGTTAAACTCACAGGTAAAGTGACAAAGTCATAGTAGACTTGCTGCTCACCAAAATAGTCATCAAAGTGGGTCATTCCTTTGGGCAAGTTAATGTCTTTTATTTCAGCATTAGTGGCTGAAAACTTAAGTTTATCCCGATACAGATAATATCCTTTGGCAATGGCAAAATGAATTTTGACTTGATCACCTTCTTGTTTGAAATCCATTGAAAATGCTTGATCAACTGGCAGCAGTTCGGGTTCACTTTTTAAAAAGTTGAGTCCACCTTGATCGAAAAGTCCTTCGGAATAAGCTAAGGGACTGAGTAGCAGTAATTGAGCCAGTAGGATTAAAATAATTTTTTTCATATGTGAAGTCGTTTCTTTTATCCAGTCAAAATACAAAATGGGTGAGGATAGCAGCAAAGCCTATGTTTCTTAAAAATGATTAATGACACGTCATTATACGGGGTTTACTGTATAAAAGTTAGTCTTTGAGCAATACCTCGCTAATTGATGTGCTATCTAGGGTGTTTTCATCCGTTAGTTTTTGAAATTGGTGTTAAGATTAAACTATCGGATAACATGTACTCTGTTTACTTTCAATGAATCTAGCGCTGTGGCTGTGTGAATAGATGTCACTCCTCAGTTTAAGTCATGGAATAGAGAAGACCCGATAATATGGATGTATCTTTCATCTTTTTATTGTTTAATCAATGTGAGGTCTGCGTGTTTTTACTCATTCTATTACTTTTTATCGTATTACCCATTTTGGAGTTAGCAGTATTAATCCGTGTTGGAGAAGTATTAGGAACCTGGCCAACAGTGGGACTGGTGATTTTGACTGCGATTGTTGGGATCTCTTTAGTTAGAAGTCAAGGGATCCATACCTTGATGCAAGTGCAAAAGAAATTATCCAATGGTGAGGCGCCTGGGCAAGAAATAGTTGAAGGCATGATGCTGGGACTGGCGGGGTTATTACTTGTAGTGCCAGGTTTTATTACCGATTTTATTGGCATCTTATTATTAACACGCTTTATACGTATTCCTGTGGCCGGATTTTTATATAAGCGAATGCAGCTTAAAGTGGTGGCGAATGGACGTGGAAGCATGGAGGGACGCCAGCAATCGCCTTTTGGTGGCGCTTCTCAAGGTCAAACCTTTGATGGTGATTTTGAAAAAAGGCCCGATCCCAGTGATAAACGACCCGAAAGCCATCAAGTTGAAGCTGACGATAAAGTCGCACCACATTCCAATGATGACCCCAAAAAACCCTCAGAATAATGATCTAGGTGGGATTACGTGGCAAAAAAGCTTTTGGGTTTTTCGGGTAAAAATGATCTGGTAGATGGGAGATGGCATGAAATCGGCGCGTGCTTTTATAGGGCAGTTTCATGAAGCCTGAAACGCCTTGGCCTTGAATTTTTTTCACATGGCTTAGGATCCTGTCGAGACTGGCTCGAAAAGCCGCTTGTTTTCTGGGATTAAGAAGCCGTAAATAGCTATGGATTTTCATATGATTTGGTAAGGCTTCAAAAATAATACAGCCAGTATGATGAATTTTGTTGATATGGCTGAGCTCATGCATAATTTCAGGGGGCAGTTCCAGATTTTCTTCGGGATCGGGACCATCTTCAAAGTAAGAGTGCAAGCGGGATTTATTTTCCATAAAGGGCGCATTTCCTATTTCAAAAGGCAGTTGCTGTTCCGGGGCCAAAATGAAAGGGTCCTGCGTGCTTTCTCTTTCAATATGCAGCGTATCTTTTGCATTAAAAAAGCAGGCTTTAAAGACCCCTAGACGTTTAATGCCTCGAGCAAGTGTTACCATATTATTTACGGCTAAGGTAAAGGCGGCTTTCTCTTGTGCATGCAATTGCGCTTGTTCATCATGGCTTAAGTGAGCCTGATGGGAATAATATAAATTAAAACTGGAATCGATAAAAATACCACTTTCACGCCAATGTATGACTAAGCCGCCCACAATGGGATATTGCGCGAGTCTACCCACAGCCACAATAAAGCCTTTTTCAGTATCGCCCATGCCCGCTAAAAAGTTACGGTAGTATTTTTCCAGCTCTCTGTCATCCATATTGGCAATAGGCTCGTCCACATTATGCTCTTTTAAAAAGGCTTTTCTTGAGCTGTAAGTCACCGTTTCCACTTGTTGTGACGTGTGTTGTGTCCAAATGGGAATATCAGGCTCCATGGGCACTGTTGGCAGCTGGGGTAAATGCAGCCAAGAGTGATGAGACATGCTTCTTAAAAAGTAATCTCCTGCTTTTAAGCGAATAAGGGGATTCGGACTGAGCATGCCTGTTAATGTGTTGGCCAATTCAATGGGTAAGCCTATGCTAGTGGGCGGGATCACTTGACTGCCAAAACGGCTTGCTTGGCCTGAGGCGAGGGCATAAAGGGTTGCGGCTACGCCTTGCTCGTCAAATCTTGGGCTAGATAATGCGCCATTGAGCTGCTCATCACCAATAAAATACACATCCCCCATTCTGGCATTAGTGTGCTGTTGATCGCTAGACATCACATCCATCACATTACCATTAACCGGATTATCATGGACATCCCGTTGGGCGAATACCGCCGATCCCCAATCGATGAGGGACAGCTTTCCTGTTTTGATGTCGTAAACTAAGTTTGAAGGCTTAATGTCCCCATGGATCAGTGGGCGACCGTGATGCAAATACAATAAAATGTTAGCCAATTGCCGTGCAATGTTCATGATCATGGCCACAGGGAGCTTGCCTAAACGGCGACACAGTACATCTAAATCTTCTCCCGGTGCTTTTTCCATCACTAAAATGCCTTGTTTACCCACGCGCTCAAACTTTATGAGTCCGGGCACATTTGGATGAATAACCTGTGACAACATAAAGGCTTCTTCTTCCAGCCTATCTTGAATGCTCTGGGGTAAGGTAATGCGAGAAAACTTAAAGACATGGGCTTGGTGTTCACTATTAATACCAGAAAAAACAAAACCATAAGCGCCTTTACCCACTAACTCAATATTATGATACCCAAGTTTAATCAGCTCTTGTCGACACAGACGGATCCACGCCTTATGTTTACGGGCATTGTCAGCCGTCAGTAAATAAATCGATTGCTCTTCAGAAATATAAAAGTGTTGCAGCTCGGGTGTTTGCAAGGCCCATCCCCCATCATGATGGCAAGCTTATTATCAAAGAGTATACTCCAGAAGCTGAGAATAAATATCAATGGATCATCGCTTGGTGAGAACAGAAAGTCATGATGGTGACGAATATTGAGTAAATGACTCTCATTATTTTGTATCTATTAAGTTCTTAGTGTTTCATTTTTGTTGAATTTGTATCATTGCCTGTGGATAATAGACCTTTGTATTATAACCAATTGTATTGTTAAATTTGGCAGTTGGTTACATCCCCACCATTTTAAATACACAGGATGTTGTAATGTCACCCTTATCCAGAATAGTCAGACGAACATCAAGTTCGTTATTCTTGGTTTTACTTATTTACTTTCAATCATTTAATTTATTTGCATCAAATTATTCTATTGCAAGTAATAGCCCGAATACGCAAATCAATTTTGAATCAAATACTGCGACAGATATGCTCATTCCAGCGCCAGCGGTTAATGGGGTATCGATGAACCTATTCAATAAGTTTGAAGTCTCAGGGCGCAACCTCATTATTTATAATGGCAATCGTGAAACTGGAGCCATGAGTAATGAAGATGCCGCAAGCTTAATTGTGATTGAAGCGCCAATACTGTCACTGGCCAATCACATTGAAATTTTAGGCGCGCCTGCCGATTTACTCTTAGTGAGCCGTGGTTCAAATAAAACCTTGCGTTGTCATCAATGCAGCTTTGACAACGTTGGGCGCTTAACGCTCACCGTTGCAGGTTACAATAGTGTTTCAAGTATTCAAAATCATGGCAATATTGGTCGATTAACCACTAGCTATAATGGTGTGGTGGAGATTAACCAGCTTTCGGCGCCGGGAGTGCAGTCATTAGAGTTGATTGCTGACAGGGTATATACCAATGGGGTGATCGACTTGAATCTTAAAGCCGATAGTCATCCAGAGGGGGGCTTTATTGTTCACCCACAAGGTCGCAAAATAGTGGGCTCGGGCGGGATCAATATTTATGCGGGTGATATAGCGATTAACTATGCCGATTTATCAGTGACAAATGTAGAGGTGAGTGATCACAGTCTTACGATTAAGGGGCAATTATCGGCGGCAAGTATTGGCATTACCAGTCCTTCGCATATCACATTGGATCCAAGCAGTCAGCTGAATACCTCATCGGATTTGCTGGCCACTAGTACCCATAATAATAATTTTTATGCTCCCATTGAAGGCATTTACATTCAAAGCATTAAAGCTAGAAGCAGTACCAAAGATTATGGCGTGTCGCTTAATGGCCGCTTGATATCTGACAATATAATATCGGTGAAATCACTGGATAATATTCACCAAAATGCCAGCATTATTAGCCGTGATCTGCGTTTAATGAGCAAGGATGATATTATTCAACGAGGCTATATTCAGGCCAATCTGGTTGAAATGGCGGCAAGACGTTTAATCAATACCTCGATCATAGAAACCTCAAGTTTAAATGTGGAAACCCAATACAATATTCATAACAGTTTTGGTGGTGACATCAGTGCTAAAACGGCGGTATTGAAATCGCAACAAGGCTATGTGGTCAATGGTTCTCGCAGTCAATACCAATCTTATCCTTTAACGACACAAGCCTTGCCGTTATCGACGGATCTGACTTCGTTTTTACATGGTATTTATTACGATGTAAAAGAGTCAGGTACCCGCTCCAGTAAACTCTCCGCCCATATTCGCGCCAACACTTTGTCCATCGATGCTAAGGCCATTGAAAACATCAATCCTTATTCATTAACTCGCCCGTCTTCAACCAGTTGGAATGCGGGGATCATGATCAATAACGCCAAAGCGCAGCAAGTCTCCATTCAAGTGGAAAATCAACTGGCGCTTAAAGCCAGCCAATATATTCTCAATGCCTCTGCCATTATCGGCTTAAATCAAGCGGGACAGTTTACGGTCAATACTCCAAAACTCAGTAATGAGCGCTACCGTATTCAGTTTGAAAATTACATTTTTAATCAAGTTACTCATACAGATGATGCAAGTGTGGATCATGATGGCGCCAATGTGGGTACCACCACTAAAGTGATCGCTTATTCACCGCCTGGGCGTTTGTATTCCTTTGGTAAATTGCTGTTCAGTAATGGCAATGATGGTAACAATGTCAAAGAGCAATTTATCAATGAAATGTCCTATTTTGAGGTGTTTGCCGATAGCCATTTTTATAAAACCCAAATTCAAAGCATAGGCCTAGAGATCACTCAAGATTACGATGCAGTTGCACTAAGTAATGTTAAAGATTGTCTGCGTTACCGTACCTGTGAGGGTGATAATATCAGTACCGTCGCCGAAGCCGAAACCTTAACCGTGTTTGGCCGTAACGTGTACGGCATTGATAATAGCTTACCCTCACAGTCCGATCTTGAAATCGATAACATTAACGGCCAAGACGCAGCGGTTAAACGCGTGGTGGACGAATATTTAGCGCAGTTTTTTTATGATGAAATAAGGAAGATAAAGGGAGAGTACAGGCCTGCTTCCGGCTTTGCTAAATCGGTGAGTATCGAAGGGGACTTATTGAAGTTCACGGTAGTCCAGTGTCAGGAGTTTATTGATGGAGGTGGGTCAAAAGATGAATCTTGTATTGCGTTTGATCGTGAGCAAAGTATTCCTGAACTATTAGGCGAAGAGGCCAAAGATAGAGAAGTGGGCGATACAGGTTACACCGATACTCAATTCGTGGCGGCCAGTACTGAATATGTTAAAGGGATAAGTTATCAAGAAGCATGTCATGATAAGCCTTATGGAAACCTTTATAACAATACCTATATATCGTATGCAATAAATCAGAAAGAAGATTCGGTTAATTTACTCTTTTTGCAGAAGGCTGTAATGAATGTGCCTCCACCTGTGATGGTTATTTCATTTGAAAATGAATGTACTATCTCAGTCGCTATCGACAAATTAATGACTTATTTGCCATAAGCCGTGACAAGGATATCCATGAAACACACTAATCAGATTTCGGTGACTCATACATCGACGACACCCGAGGTGCCCTTGTGGCAAAAAATCACCTCTTGGCTACTCACGTTTGTGATGCTATTTCAAATCACTTTACCTGTGACGGCGCAGGCGGCCACTCTCATTTCTGACAGTTTTATTCAAAGTGAGGTCAATGCTAACGGCCAATATGAGCGGGTCAGTAATAGCCAGTATCAATTTGAAAAGGCCTACTATGTCGACGATGTCGCCAGTAGTGCGACGCAAAATATCGCCACTTTTCATCAAAAATTACTGGATTTTCGCAAAAGTGCGCTGCCATCGCCCTTGATGATCCCCATCATCAACGATGGTATCACCATTATATTGCCCCATTATCCGCTGGCGAAACAAATTGGCGACCCTTTTGTGCAGTCGCGTTTTATTCGCTCGCAAATTTTTAATGCATTAAACCGTAATTTAATCAGTAAAATCTATGCCACTGAAAAAATACAAATTAATGCGCTTTACAATAATGCCTATACCTTTAGTGGTACCAGCAGTGCCAAACTGGGCGACAAGTTAACCCAAGCGCAGGTGAACAGCTTTGGGAAAAACTTGATTTGGCCTGAGTTACGTAGCATTAATGGCGAGCAGGTATTAGTGCCTGTGGTGCATTTCACCGATGATAGGCTGAATGCGTTGAAAGCAGAAGGGCATACCGTTGAGTTTTTAGGTGATGAGGCGCATTTTAATAGCATTACTGTCAATGCAGGCACGATTTTCACTAATCGTAATACTTTCATTAACACGGCGGGTGATTTCAACGTCAATCAAAAGGCCAAAGTGGTCTCAAGTGGCGACTTAAATCTGTTAGTGGGCGGCACCCTACAAATATTATCGGGGCAGCTTACCGCACAAGATAGCGTCAATATTATTGCCGATCAGTATGTGCAAAAAACCTTAGTCCACCGTTTTGCCACCCGTTTTGAACAAGGCACGCGTTTGGGCACCATTGCCAGCGTGAATGCCATTAATGGCAATGTCTCTATTCGATCTTATAATGACATTGTGGTGCAAGGCGGCACTATCGATGGCGATAATATCGTCCTCAATGCTGATGGCAACATCATGCTGCTGAGTCAGCGAACCAGTTATGTGCGTAACGAGAATATCGGCGGCTTTGATGAGACCACCTCTATTGTCAGCCATACTGCCTCCAGACTCAGTGCCAGCGACAGTATTTACTTAATGGCATCGGGCATCATTCAAATTAATGCCTCAACCTTAACCGCCGATAGCGGCGTATTGCAAATACTGGCTCAGCAAGGCATTTACATCACCAATGAGTTTGATGAGTTTCAAAAAAATCGTCAAGGCACGGTGGGAGAAGTCACTCTTACCGAGCAAGAGTTTCAAACCATTGCCATTCAATCGGCATTAGAGGCAGGTAAAGGGGTACTCATCGCCTCTGACTTTGGGGATATCACGCTGCGAGCCACTGAAATCACCTCAGGCGACGGCACGCAAATTAATGCTTATAACGGCGCAGTAAACTTACTGCTGGCCAAAGAGCAAGATCATTACTTCATGAATCGCGTCACCGAAGGCATGTGGCGCATTAAAACCGAAACCCAAACCGATACGGTCGATACGGCAGTCTATAATCGCATCATCGGCGGCGTGAAAGTGCAAGCTACCCATGGGGTGACCTTAGAGCTAGGGCAAAGTGAGGATGTCACCCTCGATGAGATGATGGCGCAGTTCGAAGATTCTGACGATCTCAGTTGGATGGCAGAGCTGTATCACGATCCAGAGCTGAGTCAAAATGTCGAATTAGCCTATCAAGAGCTGGTGAATATTCATGAATATGACAAAACCAGTAGCTTAAGCCCCGCCGCGATGGCTGTTATCGCCATTGCTATGGCAGTCGCTATGGGGCCTGCAGGCTTTGGTGTCATTGGTGCTGGTGGGCATATTGCGGTTAGCGGATTTGTTGGTAGTGGTGCTTTAACGGCAGCGCTGCAAGCGGGCGCATTGGCACTGGCGACACAAACCGCTGTGAGTCATGCTAATGGCAATAACCTCATTGAAACCGCCAAAGCCATGCATTCATCGGAGACGGTGAAAACCGTTGCCATGGCAATGGCCACGGCAGGTGCCTTAAATTATATCGGCTCTGTAGGGCCTTTCAGTGCGGTAGAAGGTGCAGGAGAAGCGGCACGAAATATGGTTGATTTAGGCAACCAGGCAGCGCAGTTAGTAGTAAAATCGGCCGTTAGCACAGGTATTTCTACTGTGATCAATGGCGGCAATTTTGATGAATTTACCGATACCTTTGTTCAAGCTTTACAAGTGAATGCGGTTAATCAACTCGGTGCCAGTTTAGCCGAAGACATTGAGTTTTATTCTCAGCATGCAGTCTTAGATGAAGTTCTAGAGTATATTGCCCACGGCGCTGTTGGCTGCTTGACGGGCGGATTGAATTCAAGTGATTCAGGTGATGGCTGCGCGGCAGGAGCCGCAGGCAGTATTACTGCGACTTTTGTGAGTAAAAGCTTTGATCATGAGGTGGATACGTTAACACAAGAAGGTGAAAATGCAGCGCAATGGCTCAAAGATAATTTAAATTTAGATCCCAATAATAAAGATCAACTCGCAATATTAAAGCAATATGAAAATTATGATCTGTTAAGTGAACAGTCGATAAGTCAATTATCAGAGTTTCGAACGACGCGATTAAATCTAACTCAATTAAGGCAACAATCCGTTGATATTTCGAGGTTAGTTGCTGGTTTAGGAGCCTTTATTGCTGGAGGAACGGCAGAAGCGATTAATGCTGCAGCACAATCGGCGCAAAATACAGGTCAAAGCGCTCTATGGCGACCATTAAAAATTCCCGTTAAACAGGCGTTGGTGTTAAGTGAGTTATTGAATGAGCACTTAGTACTTGAAGAGGCGTTACAACGACATTACTCCCTTGATGAACTATCGAGTCTAGGAATTGTTTTACCGTCTCAAATTTATGGCGATGTTGCATCGGATACACAATTATCTCCCGATACGGTAATAGCGCTAATTGAATTAGCTGAAGTCGTTAAGGCTGTAGATAGCTCAACTTATATAGGTGAAGGAAAAATATTTTTTATTGACTTTGATGAGATTTATCGGAAAACCTTAGATGGTGGACCAGAAGAAGTGATGAATGCATTGCGGGCGACCTATGCTGGTTTAAATGAGGAGATTGATGATCCAATACTTTGTAGTGATCCTGATAGTCCAATTGGTTGTAATAATGTTGATTACTTAGGCGAAATTCGTACCACGCGGGATTTAATCGGTACTCAGCTTGATAATGCCACTTACTTACAACCTGCGATAGAAAGTTTAGAATGGTTGGTATCACCAATAGCAGCGGTCATGGCATCTTATAAAGCACTTTCTCATATCAGTGTAAAAACAAGAGAAAGGATAGCTCATCGTTGGAAGTCTGGGGTGACACTCTCGCAGAAATACCGTCAGTTTAAAGATGATTTAGTGGAGCAAACCAGAAAAGAGGCACAAGCGTTACTCGATGCAAGCAGCACGAATAAAAACAAAAAAGCCTATTCTATTGCGGGCCATTCAAGATCGGGCCTAAAAAGTCCAGGCTTTACTAACATTGCAGGTAAGCCGGGTAAATGGAGTCGATTGTTTGATAATGATTTGGCAGAGTTTGCTGAGCCGTTTATTGATCCCTCGACAGGTCAAGAAATTCAGCAGTTCTTTATTAAGCCTGCAAAGGTTGATGCTTTTATTGATTACATTAAGGATTTGTATAAGCAGAATGAAAATATGAATCAAGAAATGCATTCGACAACAGAAAGGCTTTTGCGTAATTATGTAAAAGAGAACAGAGTGATTAATAGTATTGACGGTGTGCCGGGCTTGCATGCCGAGGTGCGCTCGGCCAATTGGATGTTAAATAATCTACCAGCGAATACTCCTATTAGCCACATTCAATTATCGACACAAAAATTAACAGTTAATCCTGTTACGGATTTCCCCGCTTGTTTTAATTGTAATGGTATTTTGGTCGGGTTTGATATTCTGACGGGGGTTGCAATCCCACGCTAATTCTAAGTGGAATTTAATGATTCATCTCCACTGTTATTAGCATCATGTTTTTTGACAGTGGATTTATCGAGATAGCGATAGGAGGTAAAATGGATACAAATACAAATTACCCTAAAAGCAAGATGACGAATAAGACAAGTAAAAACTTAGGCATGAGCCAACATGTACGCATAGAGCGGATCATTTTAAATACTGTTCTAGTGATAAAGAATGAGCTAGGGTATTTCCAAAATGCCTTGTTTACTGGTGGTGTATTCACGTTACAAGAAGGAAAAGTGGTTCGTCAGCGCCGCTTTGAGCAAGGCGTGGATGTGGGGGATTACTTGTGCCCGTACTTGTCTGAACCCCATGATTTACATCTAGATATGAGCATAGTCGATGTGTATGAGAAGCCTTATGATGCCGAATACTATTATGGTTATCGGGATGAGGCTAATACACAGCATAACAAGTTTACTGTATATGAGTTTGAGCAAGGCTTGTGTATCAGTGCTAGGCAGTATTGTCGAGGTGAGACTTACGACAGGTTTGTGTTTACCGACGATGGCTGGTTAGAAGATTTGCAATATCGCACTTATGATGCAAAAGGAAATATGTGTTATCAGAGCTATACTTGGGCGCCGTCTGGTGAGCTGGAGTATCTGGAAATACGAATAAAAGCCGCAAGTAAATTAGTGTTTGATTTGGAATTAAACTTAAGTGCGCAAGCTTTTTTATTTAAATCTAAGGTCCATTATAAACAGAGTGCTTCAACCTTTATTGCTGATTTTTTATCAGAAATACAAGTAGCTGATTACTCAATAATAGCAGTATTAAAGTATCTAAAAATCGAACATGATTATTGTGATTTATTTGGTGAAGCGATAGATGATGATTTGATTATAGAGTTACATGAAAATAATGGATTAAGTCAAGTTAAGGGGATATTAATGAGAAATGTGAGCATTACCTCTGACAGTATTGCTGTTTTATCTGATTTAATTAATTTACAAGAACTGTCTATTAATAATGAGTTTCGTGATAGAAAATGGCGCCAACAACTTGCAGAGCAAGGTGAGCTAACTGAGCCAGATTCTCGTGAGGCGCAGCAGGCAGCAGACAAATTACAACAAGCATTGCTGGCGTTTAAGCGCCAGCGTCCTGAGTGTGAAGTGGAGTATAATAATCAGGTGCTTAAGTGATGGACTTGTGTTTGAAATGGCAAGGTATCAAGCGGTTAAACAGCAGGCTCGTGATTATGATAGTCTGAGCCTGTCTTATACCAATTGTTATGGATGATGATTGAGATTTTGTTCATTTAGATAGGCTTTTCGCGCACGATTCACCGCTTGATCGGCCAAGCGAGTCGTTTGAGGCAAGCGGTATTTGGGTGTGAGTTTGAGTAGGAAATCACAAGCTTGTTCAAGGGAGATTTTATGGCCAACAGATACATAGACGGGCTTAATATCCACTTGAGTTCGCAGCGCCGCGCCAATGGCCTCATTATTATCCATGAGTAAACTTCGCTCACCTCGTGCATTGTTGACAGTATCGTGCTCACCCATTAACCGTGTTTTACCACAGCCTATGGTCGGTATATCATAAAGCAGACCTAAGTGAGAGGCGAGACCACAGCGGCGCGGATGGGCGAGGCCTTGACCGTCACATACCACTAAATCCGGCCTGTGTTTGAGCAGTGTAAAAGCATCAATTAGCGCAGGCAGCTCACGAAATGAGAATAGCCCAGGAATATAGGGGAATTGCGCCTTGGCTTGAGTGGTCACCGTTTCGATAACGTTTAAACTATGCGCATCGAGCAGTACCACAGCGGCAAAAAGTACATCACTGTCATTACAATAGGCGACATCCACACCTGCAATGATATCGACCGAATTGGCCGTCATTGGCTTATTTGTGGCGATGACTTGCTGGGCTAATTGCATTTGCAAGGCAATGGCTTGCTTTTCTGACTCAGGTAGCACAAAAGGAATAACAGGCTGCATAGTAAGGGTAAGATTGATAATAGAATAACGATATAATAACAAAATTGAAAAGCAGTCAGTAAAAAATCAATTGGAAGGATAAGGTTTAGTGATGTAAATGCGCCAATGGGTATGTTGTAGTGTTGGTTTATGGTGTGACGATAAACGCATCGGCGGCGGTTACCGGTACTCATTATACGAAAAGTGCCCTAGCAGAGCGCTTATCCCGTGGCGAAAGTATCAGCTGGGATGACTGGCGAGTACCGACTCAACCTTGGACTTATGATGAGCAGCAGTTTAATACCGTGATAGCCGAGTACTTCGCCTTGTATGAGGATTTATGCCAGCAAATTCCGAATTAGCATGACAGTTGATTTTGTAGCGTGCCATGTGCAGAGTTTTTTGAAGGTTATAAAGCAAAAGCAGCTTGTTACTTGGTTTTCTGGACGACCGGCATTAACGCCTTTAGGGCTTAATGATTCGATAGCTCCGATCATTATGTGGTCATTTGTGGATGAAGAAGCCGCTATATCTAAAAGAATGTTACTTTTAATCAAGGATTTTAAATCAGATATCGGTTGGAAGGTTGAGCGATTAAAATATAATGCTAGGTGGCGGTTAGTGCCGTTAAGAGTACTTGAATTGGCACATGAGCATAGTGAATATAATGTCTTCGATGCTGCAGGAATATTGGAACAAAATGAACCTGAATTTGGGCAATTAGCCCATCAAGAAATGGGAAAGCTTGCCGTGTATCTAGCAAGGGAGCTATAAATGTAACTACAAGTTTGTTATTAGTTTATATATAATTCAAGCTTTTAATCTTTGACAAAAAGTATTATTGGATGTATTTCACCAGCAATCACTGTCATTTTTATTGATAGTGCTTGCTGGTTTTTTAGTGAAATAGAAATAAAAATAGGGAAAGAGTAATGAAAAAACCATTATCAAGTGCGATATTAGCGAGTTTTTTGGCAATTGGTATAAGCACTAATGCCATGGCCAATACTGTCAAAGGGGTGACAGTCAGTAAAACTCATGTACATACGAGTTCTGGTCTCTATTTCAGTACCAATGAAATTATGAAAAATCCAGAAAATTGTGGTGGTGATAGTGACGCACCGGGTTTATATATATTAAGACAAGGCGATCACACTAAGGAAGCATTTAGTGTGTTGCTGGCGGCGCACATGTCGAATAAAAAAATCAATATTCATATTCAAGGCTGTGATGGAGCATTTCCCATTGTTGATTGGGTTCAAGTTGATGATGTTTAATGCTTATTCTGAAAATCTAAGTTTTACTTGCTATTGATGTGAGCAGTCAGTGCCAACAGGGGAAAAGACTCAAGCTATTTAAATTGTTTAATAGCTTAAGTCTTGTAGATATTTTTACTGAATGATGAGCATGTTGATACTTTCGACGGTATTTGTATATTCAGAACAATTACCAGTCCCGTACGCCATTATAGGTTTATCAGCCGCTTTTGCGGTGAGTGCCATTGAGTAAATCGCTTGGCCGCCAGGCGTATTGACATCAAATGAAAATGCGCTGTGATAGAATTCTTCAGTGCAATTTGCAATATTAAGGATGTCCTTATTAAAGCGAATAATACCTTTTCCATTAGCATCTACCCGCACATTATTAATTTTTCCGTTAGTAATTTTACTGACAGTTCCAGCAGCATAAGCACTATTTATGCAGATGAAAAGCGCGGCTAATATGGCAAACTTTTTTATGTTTTTCATGTTTTATTCCTAATCTTGTTATTTATTCCATTGAATTAAATGTATTTTATCATTAAAGGTATGGATATGGATATGGATATGGATATGGATATGGATATGGATATGGATATGGGTATGGATATGGATAAGAACATTTATTTGAATAAGAAAATGCAGCACCTAATATAAGCGGTGCTTTTACAGGTTTATTTGAAGATATGAGCCTATTGAATTTACAACTTAATTTTGAGGGATTTCATGGCTCTAAGGCCTAGATTATGAATATATTGCCCCACGATGTTGCCGTGCATGAAACACATTTATTTAGATTAATAAGTAAGATACATATATGTCTACGAATTACCTCATAATAAATACGACTTGTGACTTGTTATTTAGCGGCTAATTTAATGCTAGCCGCTTATAAATGATAACAGACTTTTTAGCAAATTAGGGATCATGCCATATGATGGCTTGCTATTGTGTAATCTTGGTCCTACAGTCTATAAAGTTAGAGTAGCATTGTGCCTACATAGTGAATTAGAATTGATACCATACTGAGGATGGATTAAATATAATTTGCAACATCAAATACTTGACCCGTTTCATTACTATTGAGGGCATAAATGTAAGCTTTTGCCGTATCCGTCGCGGAGATCCCACCAGAACTGTCCATTCCCATCATTTCCATTGTTTCTGTAACAAAATGTGGACTCACTGTATTAATACGTAAAGTATCACCTAATTCAAATGCAGCCGCTTTTGCAAATGCATCTAATCCAGCATTAACAAGGCTAACAGCCGCACCACCTGACATTGGATTTTGTGCTAAAACACCAGAGGATAGTGTAATGCTTCCACCTGGCCGTACATATTCTTTACCTATTTGGAAAATGTTAAGTTGCCCCATCAACTTACTGTCTATGGTCAATTTATACTGCTCATAATTTAATTCTGTTACTGGTGCAAAGGCGATATTCCCTGAGGTTGAAATAATGGCATCGACTTGACCGATTTTCTTAAAAAATGATTCAATTGAGCCACGATCTTCAATATCCACTTGGTAGTCACCCTGGTTAAAGCCCACACTAATGACATCATGCGCTGTTAACTCTTTTGCTACTGCTTTACCGATAGTGCCAGTTGCACCAATTAATACTATTTTCATTAGTCATCTCCCATGAAATTTAATTATGTTGTATTAAGTACTTAGCGATTCAGGCTAGTGTGAGACTAGTATTGCACGGGCAAACTATTTAAAAAATAACAAAAATATGATTTAATTTGTGATAAAAACTGATTAATAAAAGGTGAACATTTAAGGATGCTGCAATGGATGTTTTAAAATCAATGCATATTTTTAAGCAAGTCGCTGAAAGTCAAAGTTTCACAAGTGCCGCCGATAAATTAAATATTGTACCTTCAGCAGTCAGTAGACAAATAAATGAACTAGAAAGTTGGCTTGGTCGCCGCTTAATTCACCGTACTACACGTTCACTCCATTTAACTGAAGATGGTAAAGAATACCTAGCAAGAATGGCGACCATTTTACATCAAGTTAATGATTTAAAAGCGACTCCTGAAACAAATGGACCACTTTCTGGCCGTATAAAAATGACAACACCTGTTATCGTGGGTCAGCAAGATATCGCTAAAATTGTTGCTCAATTTAAAGTAAACAACCCTAAAGTTGATATTACATTTACATTAGAAAATCGAAGTGTAAACATTGTTGAAGAAGGTTATGATTTAGCCATTAGAACAGGGATGTTATCAAACTCAAATTTTTACGCCCGAAAAGTTTCAGATATTTCCTTTAAAACAGTCGCTAGCCCTCACTACTTGAAAAATAATCCAGTTATCAATACGCCTATCGAATTACATTCACATCTTTGCTTAATTAACACTGCACGACCAAATCCTCGACGGTGGACCTTTAATATAAAAGGCCTCAAGAAGACGGTAAAAGTTAATGGTACATTAGAGACCAATAATGCTTTTTGTATTTTAGATTTTGCTAAATCAGGGGTGGGAATAGCCCAATTACCCGATCAATATGTGAAAGATAGTTTAAAAAAAGGTGAGTTAATTGAGATTTTGAGTGATTTTGCTTTAGAGCCTATACCAATCAATGTTATTTATCCATCAAACCGCCTACTTAGTCACTCGACCCGAGCTTTAATTGACAGCATAGTGCAATATTATTCTACAAAATAGATTAAATAACCTGAACTCGGGATAATGAGTGTCAGATAATCTCGATACTTCATTTAAAGTCAACAACTTAATTTTGTTCTGCTTATTCTTTATTTTCATATTTGGCTTAATGCCGAAACTTTTTGTCGATATCAAGGCGGAATTTCGTATCTAATAGCTGGCTATTAGTAGAAAAAACAACACAGATAGGGGCAAAAATAGTGGTATTAAGCGGCGCTGCTTATCCCGAGTTCAGGTTAAATAGGGTGAACTGAACGACAAGCATTTGGTGAATTAAGATCAGGTTGGCTGTATCAATTTGTGCTTCTAAGAGTTACAGACCAAGAAGACATAGCACTCCTTATTGGTTAACTGACATATATGGACATATGGACACTTCTTTAGGATCAAGAAAAACCGAACTTAAATCATATTCCACTTGTTGACTCCTTTGTTGTTTAAGGGGAGCGTTAAGTTGTTCTCTTTCCAGTAGTGGGGAGTTTTGGTCGTCCATGGTTTGTCCTTATTGTATTGAAATAAGAATGAGTGACAAAATGGATCATTTTTCAAATGAATCATGGAAATTTATTGGGCTATGATCTCACATTGTTCTGTTTATAAGCTAACACAGTTCATCATGGAATAATCTTGTTTCTGGTTTGTATCAATACTTCACTGTACATGAAAAAAGCCCGCTTATTAGCTAAGGTTATAAGGTGTATAAAAGGGAATATTATGCAATTGGCACAATTAATATTATCCTCATTGTTATTACTTAGGCGGAATGTCGCTGTGGGGCTCTTTTTATGTTTTTTTCTGTTGTCTACCCCCCTATTTGCGTCACAAAAAGCGGTGTCATTTTGGTCTCTTGACCATAATGAAACGCCCATGCCGAACTTTGCTAAAATCACTGACATAAGTGATAAAAAGAAAGCGTTTTTTGGTTACCTTAAGCCATTCGTAAATGAAGAAAATCATCGCATTTATGTTGAGCGTGTTTTTTTGTTGTCCATGCAAAGTCGTTTACAAAAAGGCAGTCAGTTATCTCATTCTCAGATATCACGTATACAAGCAATAGCCAAGCAGTATCAATATCAATTCACCTCTATAAAGGCTAAGTCATTTACTGAGCTATTGTATAAGGTAGACACTATTCCGTCAGATCTGGTGCTCATTCAAGCCGCACAGGAATCGGGTTGGGGGAGTTCTCGTTTTGCTCGAGAAGGGAATAACTTTTTTGGTCAATGGTGCTATACAAAAGGTTGTGGCTTAATGCCTCGCTTGGCTTCAAAAGGACATTTTCATGAAGTGAAACGTTTTAAGAGTGTGCAAGATTCTGTGATTGCCTATATGCATAATTTAAATGTCAATGGCGCTTATTTTTTGTTTCGAAAAATCAGAGCAACGCAATGGGCTAAAGGTGAAAAGCCAACGGCTGAGCAGTTAGTGTACGGATTGGTGAATTATTCACAGCGCAGGCAAGTTTATATTCGTGAGCTATTAAACCTGCTGCGAGAAAATAAGCGTTATTTACATTAGTTTCTATCCAATATCACACTTAATATTGTAATAACGGGGAGAGGGGAAGTTTAGTCATCCCAATCAGGTGCAAAATCAGGGTTGGCAAAGCGTTTATTTTTATCCAATGAATCAATGAGCTGACATTCATGGCTGGTGAGTTCAATGTGAGTGTAAAGTAAATTATTTTCAAGGTTAGCCTGTTTCGATGATGAGGGTATAGCGATTAAATTTTTACTATCCATCCAGGCTAAAATGATCTGTGAGGGCGTCGCATTGTGGATATTGGCTATTTGCATTATGGTATCATCTTTAAGGGCTTGTCCAACGGCAAAGGGCATATAAGCGGTCACGAGAATGTGGCGAGATTGACAAAATTCGACCAGTTTTTTGTTTTGTAAATAAGGATGAACTTCAATTTGGTTGGTGAGAATGTGCTCACGAGGAAGCAAATCCATGGCCGTTTTCATTTGGTTTATGGTGAAGTTCGATACGCCGATGTATTGCGTGAGTCCCATGGCTCTCGCATTGGCTAATAATGAGAGATACTCCGACATAGGAACTTGATTATTCGGAGAAGGCCAGTGGATTAAGAGTAAATCGACATAACTGGTATCTAAATTATCCAGACTGGTTTTAACACTATCGATAAAATTTTTAGCAGATAAATTATCGAACCATACCTTAGTGGTGAGAAAAATATCATCCCGTGGAATGCCACTTTTTGAAATAGCTTGCCCAACAGGGATCTCATTTTGGTAAAACGCAGCGTTATCAATATGTCGGTAACCTGCTTTAAGCGCCATAGTCACAGAGTCAAATGCTACCTGATCCGTTAACCGAAAGGTTCCCATACCAATCGCAGGAATATGCATCATGTCATTTCCTTTATGTTATTTACCTCTAGTTATTATTTTAGACGTATTTTCGAGCTTTATGCTTGTGATATTGTATTTCTGTTATTCATCAATAAGAATTAAATAGATTGCTGTTGAACATTTCCCCTTTGACTGAGGAACAATAATGCTAGTTGAGTTTATGCTAATTAAAACCGTGACAACCTTAGTCGTGGTCATGGGCTTGGCTTTTATTGCTGAAAACAGCAGTGCACGTATTGCTGGAGTGTTATCTGGTTTCCCCTCTGGCATGGCCATTATTATTTTCTTTTTAGGCGTGGATAATGGCACTGAATTTGTTGTGCACAGTGTCGATCATACCATTTTGGGAAGTTTGGGCGCCATGGTATTTGCTTACGTGTATTATCGCGTGTCTAATGTGGGTGAGAGAAGTCACCTTGTTTTGTCTTGGGCAGCTGCATTGATTGCTTTTTTGATCACTGGCGATATATTGATTAGGTTAGAATTACCGATAATAGCGCAAGTGGTATTGGCTTTTTTGTCAATGGGCTTGTTTGCTAGGTTATTTCATTCAGTCAAAGACAGCGCCATTAAACAAAAAGTCCCATTCACCTATAAAATTCTTATTTTTAGAAGTGTCATTGCTGTTCTTATGGTGCTATTTATCACTGGTATTGCTGAGATGGTAGGGACGCAGTGGGCGGGAGTATTATCGGGTTTTCCGTCTACTTTTGCCCCTTTTTTATTTGTCATTCATCTGACTTATGGCAGCAAGGTTGCGGCGACTTTGCTAAAAAATTATATTTTAGGTATTGGGGCTTCTATTTGTTATTCCGTTTCGGTGATCAATTTTTATCCTCGATATGATTTATATTTAGGTACATTGCTCTCTTTCGTAACATCAAGTATTTATCTTGTTTTATATGTGTGTGTATATCAATATTGGAAGCGAAAGCAACAGATGAATGAGGGGACGCAATAATTCTTGAGAATGAGTCTGTTGTTAAAGACATACTTTCAAGTGTATAAAGGTAAATTAGAGTATGAAAGCAAGTTTTTGGCATGAGCGTTGGGAGAAGCAGCAAATTGGATTTCATAATGAAGAAGTGAATCCATTATTAATAAAATATTGGCCGCAATTGGGGTTAAATACTGCAGCAAGAGTCTTGGTGCCACTTTGTGGTAAGACATTGGATATGTGTTATCTCAAAGAGATAGGTCACAGTGTGTTAGGCTGTGAATTAAGTGAGCTGGCGGTGAGGCAATTTTTTTCTGAATATCAGGTTGAGCAGGAAAGCTTGGCTTGTATTCAAAAAAATGAACATCAGCATTTTATTTTAGATAATATCACAATAATACAAGGTGACATGTTAACCCTGTCTTCGCAAGATTGTGGCACTATCGGTGCTTTTTACGATAGAGCGGCGCTTATTGCATGGCCTGAAGCGTTAAGACAGACATATGTTGAACAGTTAATGAGGTTATTGCCTTTGGGAAGTCGAGGTTTATTGATAACCTTAGATTACCCTCAAGAAGTGATGGCTGGACCGCCTTTTGCCGTGCAAGATGATTGGATTATTGACAATATGGCATCGGGTTTTGATATAGAAAGATTAAGTTGTGATGATGTATTGCATGAGAATCCTAAATTTATGCGTAAACAAGTCCCTTGGTTAACTGAATCCGTTTATAAGTTGATCAGGAAATAGCTAAATGGTGAGCCCGACTGCTGGGCTCACCCATGAAGCCGTTAAAATACGTGTTCCATTCCTAGAGTGAAAATGTGATCTGTTTTGAGTGAGACAGGGGTATTATTGTTAAGGTAATGTCCCTGATACCTAACATAATGTCCATAAAGCTTAGTCGTAGCCAATAACATATGATCGGCCCCTACTGCCAATTGTTTCATTTTGATGTTTGAAAATTGGCTACGAGGGTTGCTAGTACCATCTTGGGATTTTACCGATTTGGTGGCATTAGAAAAATAGTAACCTAATCCTGATGTATCTGTTGCGTATTCGGCTTTAAAATTAATGCGTTTATAGCAATACATGATATTGTAAAACAGGCTGTTGCCTCGCATGTTTTGCTCTTCTTCAAGGGTACTTTTTGTATGCTGATAAATCGTGCCTAAGGTAAAGTCTCCGAGTTGGATCTGAGCGATGCCTCGATATGCATCCACATCGGAGATGCCTTTGTTGTAGGAGGCCGCAAAGTAATAGGGCTGTTTTCTAAAATTTTTATCACCATAGGTGGTGGTTATTGCGTATTGAGTTTGGCCGTTTTTTGAATGACTTTTGCTTGTTTCATCATTTTGATCATCATTTGATGTGTGATTATCTGTCATCAAATAGGTTGAACTAAATTCAAGTCGATCTGCAAAACGTGGAGAAAAATACCAAATAGAATCTGCAGTTCGGCTTTGCCCTGCGACTAAGTTGTTCATATCGGCATTGGTGCCGTTAAAGACATCGGCATCGCCTTCAGAATTTTTAAATACAGTGTTGTTTCGCCCCACCAAAACAGTGCCTAACGTATCTTCTATTCCTAGATATGTGTTGTGAGCCTTGATTGGATCTTTATTACCTTCAAGGCTAGGGTTAGATACACTGACACTGAGTTTATAAATGATGTGTCTTTGGTCGGAGATATCATAACTGCCTTTCATGCCAATAGTGACATAGCTCTCAATACTTGTGCCTTTCTTGTGATTCTTGGTCCCATACTGGGTTGTGGCATTCGCTAGCGAGAAATCCATACTGCCATAAAATTGTGGCTCTTCAGCTAAAGTATGTAAACTGACAAAAGCCATTAAGAAACAGAGTAAGTTTGCAGGGTAAGTTAACTTTCTAATTATAGTCGTCATTGGTTAATCTTTATGTGTAAATATTATCCATCGTTTTTTTACAAGCATCCTTTCTTGTATTTTTGAGTGGAGAATATTAGCGTTTTATTAAGCATTGAGAAGTATTTAAAACATCTTTTATTGTTTTAATGCTTAAAATTAACTTATAGACATTTATAATTAACAATTGGTTATTGAAGTGTTCATTGTGGCGGTATATTATTAATTTAATATTATCATTAATCGTTTTATTTTTACTTTTCGAGTTTAAGCTCGATTTTGGTGATGGCATTTTTGGGTATGTGTGAAGGAATGGGAGTCATTTTGAAGTTAGTGGGAAAAAGAAACATCCTTGTTAAGCCTATAGGCGCTTTGATTATCAGAAATTGTAGTCAACACCGACGGTGATCATATTGTCGTTATCGAGTGTGTAATTAACGCCGGCATTAGTATAATTTCCTCGATAGAGAGTGTAATGGGTGTAAAGATCGGTGGAGTTTGAGAGAACATAATCAGCACCTATGGTGATTTGTGACATGTTGACATGGCTAAATAAACTTCTATCGGTAGCACTTCCACCCGTTGCATTTTTAAAGTAATACCCTAACCCTGAATTGTCAGCACCATATTCAGCTTTTAAATTGATGTTATCAAAGGAATAGATCACATTGAGAAAATAACTATAGCCTTTCATGTTAGTTTCTGTTGTGATTAAACTTTTCGTGTATTGATAGAGTCCCCCAAATTTAAATGCGCCTAATTTGATTTGGGATACGCCTCTGTAAGCATTGACATCAGAAATGCCATTGTTATAGCTGGCAGAAAGAAAGTAATTTTGTTCGAGTAGTTGCTTATCACCTAATGTCGCTGATATGGCATATTGACTGTTGATATTAACATCATCATCTGTGGATTGGTTTTCTGCCATTAAGTAAGTGGCATTTAATGAGATTAAGTCGGCAATTTTGGGTGAATAATACCAGATCCCATCGGCACTACGAGTTTGTGCCGCCACAAGGTTGTTTATATCAGCATTGGTGCCATTAAAGGCATCGACACTACCCTCACTGGCTTTAAATACTGTGTCATTTCGGCCAAATAAAACAGTACCGTATTGTGCGCTATTTAAGCCTAAGTAGGTATTGTAAGCTTCAACGGGATTCGATGAACCATCAGTGCTAGCATTGTAGATCTGAAAGCTCATTTTATAGATTAAGCTGATATCGTTCGTTATCGACTCATCGCCTTTAATGCCTATAGCGGCCCAGCTTTCAATGGAGGTTCCTGATTTTCCATTACGAGTACCATTGTCTGTATTTGAATTGACAATTGAATTATTCATTTCACCAAAAAAAGTCATGCCATCAGCATAACTCATCGAAGAAACTAGGCTTAGCATTGTCGCAAATGGAATAGATAGAGGGCATTTATTCATTATTATTCTCAGAGATACCATGTAACAAGAAATGATTGGCTTAGTCGCCTAAATGATGGGAAAGCATAATAATGAATAATGATGTTTTAAAGCTAACTTTATTTATTAATTTAGAATGAATTAAAGATTAAAAAACAAAATAATCATTAACCTGATGTAAGAAAAAAACCTCGATGATATATTTAATTATTAAAATTAATTAACGGTTAACAAAATTTGTTTTTGATTAACGATGGTTAATTGATTTAACGAAAGCAAGTAGGGTAGGCATGACTTAATTAACTGTCGATTTTAAATAAGATTTTACTGTAAGTAAGTGTCATTAATTGTTATTTTTTGCAATCTAATATCGTGATTGCTTTTACGAATTTTATTGTAAAGATCAAATTTAATGATGGTAGAATTCGAGATTTTAATCGTCTTAAAATTTATTTAAAACCTCAAGAGACCCATATTTCATTGTATTAGTGATTTGCTTTGTGAATATAGGCTATTATTTTTCGATATTTTTTGAATGTGGTTAATTTTTCGCTATGAGTTACATTTGTGAGTTAAGTTTGTAAGTTAATGGATTAGGCTTCAGCTATTCTGAAGTATTACAGGTACTGAGGGATCCCCACTTTTCTGGCTCATAAACAATGAATACTGATTGTGAAGTGAGCCAAGTTATACAGCACA
>NZ_CANLZC010000015.1 GCF_947495455.1 uncultured Shewanella sp.
GTTATATGAAGAACCATCTTATTTATCGCAATGTCTTCGGGATTATTTAGAATAAAAATATGAGGGGATCTTTAAGGGAGGAATATTAATCGGAATGGGATTCTGGGTTAACCTTACTCAGTGGCTGTGGTATTGTGGAGGGTAATTTTGACTTTCAATCTAGGCTCAATGTTATTTATGCAGAATATTGCTCACACTATCGCTCAAGAACTTAAGGTTAACGAGCAACAAGTTACGTCTACGATTAAATTATTAGACGATGGCGCGACAGTGCCTTTTGTGGCTCGATACCGTAAAGAAGCAACCGGTGGATTAGATGATACTCAATTACGTCATTTATCTAGTCGATTACAGTATTTACGAGATTTAAATGAACGACGTGAAGTGATATTGTCCAGCATTGAAACTCAAGGAAAACTGACGCCTGAGTTGAGCCATGCGATTAACACAGCTGAAAGTAAAACTCGATTAGAAGATCTGTATTTACCCTATAAGCCTAAAAGAAGGACTAAAGGGCAAATTGCTATCGAAGCAGGTCTTGCGCCCTTGGCCGAGGGCTTGTTGTCTTCGAGGGAAGGAAGCTTAGAAGAAACTGCATTGCCTTTTATTAATGAAGCGGCGGGCTTTAAGGACACGAAATCAGTACTGGAAGGTGCACGTTTTATTTTAATGGAACGCTTTGCTGAAGATGCTGAATTATTGCGAAAAATTCGCCGCCATGTAAGCCAAAATGCTTTGATTGAAAGTCAATTAATTAAAGGTAAAGATAAGCAGGCAATTAAATTCAAGGATTATTTCGAACACAGTGAAAAGTTAATGAAAGTACCTTCACATCGTGCTTTAGCTATGCTTCGAGGACGTAATGAAGGTGTGCTTGCTCTATCGTTAAATGTTGATCCTGAGCAAGAGGCTGGGAGTCATAAGAGTAGTTACTGTGTCGTCATTATTGCTGAGCATTTAAACTTTAATTTAGGGGCCAGTGATATTGATCAATGGCTGAAAACCGTGATAACAGCGACTTGGCGTGCCAAGATATTACCACAAATGGAAACGGAGTTTTTTGCTCGCATGCGAGAGGTGGCAGAAAACGAATCTATTAAAGTGTTTAGTCGTAATTTATCTGATCTATTAATGGCACCGCCAACGGGATCAAAAGTGACCTTAGGTTTAGATCCAGGCTTGCGCAGTGGCGTGAAAGTGGCCATAGTCAATGACACCAGTAAATGTGTGGCTCATACAACGATATTTCCTCATGCGCCACAAAATCAATGGGATAAGTCCATTCGAACTTTATCTAATTTAGTTAAGATGCATAAGGTTGAGCTTATTGCCATTGGTAATGGTACGGCATCTCGTGAAACAGATAAGCTGGTCAGTGAGTTGATAAGTGGATTGAAATCAGATTGCCCTTCACTAAAGAAAGTCATGGTGAGTGAAGCTGGGGCATCTGTGTATTCTGCTTCTGCATTGGCAGCAGAAGAATTTCCTGATTTAGATGTCTCTATTCGAGGAGCGGTATCGATAGCCCGTCGCTTACAAGATCCCCTTGCGGAGTTGGTTAAAATCGAGCCTAAAGCTATTGGTGTCGGGCAATACCAGCATGATGTGAGTCAGAGCCAATTGTCTATATCTTTAGAAGCCGTTGTTGAGGATTGTGTTAATGCGGTTGGAGTGGATGTGAATATGGCTTCTCCTTCGCTACTGGCACAAGTTGCGGGATTAAATAAGACCTTAGCAAGAAATATTGTTCAATATCGTGATGAGAATGGGCGTTTTAATGATCGTAAAGCGCTACTTAAGGTGCCTCGATTAGGGCCAAAGGCTTTTGAACAGGCTGCAGGTTTTTTACGTATTACAAAGGGATCGAATCCTTTGGATGCTTCTGCGGTTCACCCTGAGGCCTATTCGTTGGTTGAAGCAATAGCAAAAGCGAAAGATCTGACACTTGAGGCCTTGGTGGGTAATACAGAGGTGTTAAAGAATATCGATGCTGGAGCATTCACGATAGATGATTTTGGTTTACCTACCGTAACAGATATTTTAACCGAATTAGATAAGCCTGGCAGGGATCCGCGGGGTGAGTTTAAAACAGCAAGCTTTAAGGAGGGCATACAGGAGGTCAGCGATCTTAAGTTAGACATGATCCTTGAAGGTGTTGTGACAAACGTCACTAATTTTGGTGCATTTGTTGATGTGGGTGTACATCAAGATGGTTTAGTGCATATTTCTTCTTTAACCGATAAATTTGTTAGCGATCCACATACATTAGTGAAAGCGGGTGATGTGGTGAAAGTCAAAGTCATGGAAGTGGATGCTGAACGTAAGCGTATTAGTTTAAGTATGCGCCTGACAGATAAACCGGGAGAAGTTAAAGCTAAGCCTGTGAAAGTGAGTGATGGAGCGCGTCATAAACCGCAATCTAAACGACATGTTCAACAAGGGCACACAGTAAAAAATAAACCTAAACAACCGATGAACGCTGCCATGGGTAATGCCTTTGCTGATGCCTTCGCTAAATTAAAGAAATAATGGTATGAGTGCATGAAACAGCCTTGCTGACATGCACAAAAGGGAGGCTTTAGGAGTAATATTTCTACGTACTGCGTCCAAAAAATGAAAATGATGACTTAGGGAGGAGGACTTATGCTTGTTTTGTTCAACACAGAATGAGTGCAACCTATTGTCTTGAGGGGGGTCTATGCAAGATAAGTTCAACTTAGGCTCGTTTCGTTCTATTTTAGTTTTTTGTGTCATCGCCTTGGTCATTTTGATGGTTAGCCGTTTGGGTTTAGGGTTATGGCAAGCGGATCGAGTGACTGATGCGGGTGGTTGGGCTGACTTATTGCTTCAAGGTTTCAGAGTGGATGTGGCGACTTTATGTTGGCTTTGGGGAGTGGCTGCCTTAGGCACAGCTATTTTTAGTGGTCCACATTTTGTGGGTCGCTTATGGCAGGTTATTTTAAGGATTTGGTTAACGGTAGGTTTATGGTTAATCGTTTTCTTAGAGGTATCGACACCCGCTTTTATCGAAGAATATGGCATTCGCCCTAATCGGCTTTATATAGAATATCTGATTTATCCTAAAGAAGTCCTGTCTATGTTATGGTCAGGTCGACCAATAGAAGTGGTTTTTTCATTATTACTCACTATTGTTACCCTTTGGTTTGGTTGGCGATTAAGTGGTTCACTCCTCAAGAAAGTGACTTATCCTCGCTTCTATTGGCGTCCTGTTATTGTTTTTTTGGTGATTGTCGTGGCGTTTGCTGGAGGGAGATCGACACTTGGCCATAGGCCGTTAAATCCCGCTATGGTGGCTTTTTCAACGGATCCTTTAGTGAATTCTTTGGTGATTAATTCTTCTTATTCGTTATTTTTTGCTATAAAACAAATGGGAAGTGAAGCTGATGCGGCTAAAATTTACGGTAAGATGGATCAAAATGACATTATTAATTTAGTCAGGGCCGATAGTGGTCGTCCATTAAGTGATTTTACCTCAAAGGCGTTTCCGAGCCGTACTTTTAACGAGGCCAGCTATAAAGGTAAGCCTAAAAATTTAGTGATTATTTTAGAAGAGAGCTTAGGGGCTCAATTTGTGGGGAATTTAGGTGGACTGCCATTGACTCCCAACTTGGATAAGCTATCTCAACAAGGTTGGTCCTTTAATAACCTTTATGCAACAGGCACTCGTTCTGTCAGAGGGATAGAGGCCGTGGTAACGGGATTTACACCGACACCTGCGCGTTCTGTGGTTAAATTAGGAAAGAGTCAAACCAATTTTTTCACTATTGCCGATTTATTGGCTAAGAAAGGCTATACCACTCAGTTCATTTATGGTGGCGAGAGTTATTTTGATAATATGCGAAGCTTCTTTTTAGGCAATGGTTTTCAGAATATTCTTGATGAGAAAGATTATAGTTCACCTGCTTTTGTAGGTTCTTGGGGGGTCAGTGATGAAGATCTTATGCGTAAAGCCAACAGTGAGTTTGAGCGTTTACATCAAGAAGGTAAGCCGTTTGCGAGCTTAGTGTTTAGTTCAAGTAACCATGATCCCTTTGAGTTTCCCGATGGCCGTATTCAATTGTATGAGCAACCTAAGCAGACCCGTAATAATGCTGCAAAATATGCTGACTTTGCCATTGGTGAATTTTTCAGGCTTGCCAAGCAATCAGATTATTGGAAAGACACTGTATTTTTAATTGTGGCTGATCATGATAGTCGAGTGAGTGGGGCTAATTTAGTGCCTATTTCTCGCTTTAGGATCCCAGGTGTCATTTTGGGAGCAGGCATTGAGCCTAAACAAGATAGTCGTGTTGTGAGCCAAATTGATTTGGCGCCGACCTTATTATCATTGATGGGAATTTCTGCAACTTATCCTATATTAGGCCAAGATTTGACACAAGTGAGCGATGACTGGCCTGGCCGAGCTTTGATGCAATATGATAAAAATATGGCGTATATGCGAGGCAATGATGTGGTGATTTTACAGCCTGAGCATGAACCTAAGGGTTTTAAATATAATCCCACTGATCAGAGTTTAAAACCTGAAGTTCAAAGTCAAAATATGAAACAAACTGCCCTTGCTTGGGCGCTTTGGGGGAGCTTAGCTTATGCAAAAGGCTACTTTAATGTGACAGAGCCCCAAGTGGACCCGTTAAAGAAAGAAAGGCTCAATATTCAAGGAAAAAATGCGCATTAATGAGTTTTAATAAAAAGCCATTTGAGTCATTGTCATTAAAGGGATAGCTAAGCTATCCCTTTTTTATTCAGCTTAGATTAAAGCGGTTTCCCTTAACGTAATGTTTTCAAAAAAGCAGTGGGAGAAGCAAGGTGAAATTAATTATTAAAGAAGTACTAAAGTTAGTTATTTTATTTTCTTTATTACTTTGGATCCCTTATTTATTGCATTAATTTTAAGCTGAATAGGTAAACATAAGCCTTATTGATTAGCTTGTCTTAATTGGGTTTATTTTTACTTATTATCAGCTTTTTTGGTTGCTATTTTAGATTGACTGGAGGTCACAAATGTCTACGTCTATCCGTCGTACATTGAACCGAATTGTATTGAGTTGCCTTTTTCTTATTGTGATGAGTACGCTCCTTCATATGAGATGAGTATGCTTATCACGGGTATATTGTTGATTTAACCATAAATGTATCGTTTCAACGAAATGTTCAGTATGACTAATGAAAGGTGCATGTGAAGCCTTGGGCATAACAACATCTGTGATGGATGCTTTCTGTGGCATTAATGAGTGAATAGAATAAGGCACTAGCCCATCTAGACGCCCCCAAATCCTAAGCCAAGGTTGATTAATATGGGCAATCTCACGGCGTAAATCAGTGCGCGCTAGCATGTTGAGCCCTTGTGTTAGCGCGTGACTTTTAGGTTCTGGGCGAGCAGATAGGAGGGCTTTTAATTGTTTAATGTCTCTTTTTGCGTTTTGGCTTCCCATAGCTTGAATGGCAAGAAATTGACTGATGGTGCGAGATAAATTTAAGCTCAGAGAATGATGAAATTGTTCGAGTACTTGTGGTGCCATTCCTGGCCAAGGGGGATTGTTGGCTAATGTTTCTTGGGCCATAAAATAAGGAGAAGAAGCGACTGTCACTAAGGCTTTAATTTTATTTGGATAACGTAAGGCGGCTCTTGAGGCGACTAACCCCCCCAGAGACCAGCCCAGCCAGATACTGTTATCGGGGATCGCATCAATGATCGCATCAACCCATGCGTCAATATTACCTTCTATACTTGTGCTGTGACCAAAACCCGGCAAATCGACATAGTGCACCCTATACTGTGAGAAAGTCGGCTGTAGCGGTGTGAATACGGCACTATTCATTCCCCAGCCGTGAAGCATGACAATATCGGGCCCTTGTCCCTGTGAGATTAGGTGCAGTCCTTGTTTGGTTAAGGTGATTCGACTGTTTTCTTGGTATTCCACTAAATATTACCTGTTTAACGTTATGGTGTTAAAACGACGACTGAAAACATTGAGCCCTCTAATACGCAGGCACTTACTTAAGTACTTCCGCATGATGATGGCTTGTGTTCAAGAGGGGAAGACTAAAGGTTTTCTCCTTTTTATGCGAATTTTACCTAATCGGTGTTTGATGTGCCATCAAGGGATCGCTTTTCCTCAAAGCGGAGTCTGTGATGTTTGTCTCAATGCTTGCTTATATTCATGTCCTGTTTGTTTAGGTTGTGGGCGTAAAATGTCTTTGAAGGCAGATTTTTGTGGCAGCTGTTTAAGCATATCACCACTTATCATTGTTGCTCCTTGTAGCTATCATCAAGGGCTCGGCCCTTTTGTTGCAGCGATGAAGTACCAGACACAATTTGCGGCTTTAGATTGTTTAACCGATGCATTAATTGCGCGTTTATTATTGTTGTCTAAGCAAGGTTTTCTGCAAATGCCGCAAGTATTGGTTCCAGTGCCATTACATCGACAGCGTTTACGACAAAGAGGCTTTAATCAGGCTTGGGTGATTGCCAGTGGTTTGAGCAAAAAACTCAATATTCCATTGTTTAGCCATAAATTGGTTCGAGTCAAACACACTCAAGCTCAAGCGGGGTTATCGGGAAAACAGAGAAGGCTAAATATGAAGCATGCTTTTGAATTAGAATCTAGACTGCCATTTCAGCGTATTGCCTTAATAGATGATGTGGTGACGACGGGGGAAACGGCTAAGGAGATAGCGCGTTTATTTCAGCGGCAGCATATTCATGTTCAAGTCTGGTGTTTGGCAAGGGCTGAGGCACCAAAGTTAATGGATTAACGCTTATTGTTACTTTATTTCGTATCTTAGGATTAAATCCATACATTATAACTTAGTGTTAAAATTATGCTGATAGACTCAATCGGGACTACACAGAATACTCATGTCGGAGTATCATAGGTTATTCCTTATTAAAACGCTCAGGTATATCCTGACGGAGCATATTTCATGATTAATATTTCTGATACCGCTCAGGCTCATTTTGTTAAATTGCTAGCAGATCAGCCTGAAGGCACACATATTCGTGTGTTTGTTATCAGTCCAGGTACTGCCCAGGCTGAGTGTGGTGTGTCTTATTGCCCACCAGATGCGGTGGAAGTTGATGATACTGAGCTCACCTTTAATGGTTTTAGTGCCATGGTTGATGAGAAAAGTGCGCCTTTTCTTGAAGACGCGAGTATTGATTTTGTGACGGATCAACTCGGCTCTCAGCTGACATTGAAAGCACCAAATGCCAAAATGCGTAAAGTGTCTGATGATGCGCCTTTAATTGAGCGTATCCAATATGTGATTGAATCAGAAATTAACCCTCAATTAGCCAGCCACGGTGGGAATATTAATCTTATCGAAGTCACAGAAGATAAAGTTGCTGTATTGCAGTTTGGTGGTGGTTGTAATGGCTGTTCTATGGTGGATGTGACTTTAAAAGATGGTATTGAAAAACAATTATTAGAAATGTTTTCCGGTGAGCTAGTCGGTGTTAAAGATGTGACCGATCATCAAGCGGGTGAGCATTCATATCAGTAATGACATAGATTTCAAAGCCTGCTGTTTAGCAGGCTTTTTTGTTTTCTCTATTTCGTTTTGCAATAAGTTGATACTTTATATTATGAGTGAACATGCTTGAGTTTGAAGTGATAGTGCAGGCCAAGCGTGAGACTTCTTGAAAACATAAAGGCACTTAATGCTGCCCAAAGGGCATGGTTATCCTGCCCCCCCAATATTGACCAGATAGGAAAGAAAACCATAAAAGTGCAAATTAGCATGCTATTACGCATAATTTTTCCTTGGGCTGCTCCAATATAGACACCATCAAACAGGTAGGAGCTAAAAGCCAATAAAGGCAGAAAAACTATCCAGTACAAGTACTGTTTGGCCATTGTCTGTACTGTGTCTATGTTGGTCAGTAGGTGAATAAAATATTCTCCTGCAAACATAAAAACGACAATAAAACCTATTGCGACGATAGCAGACCAAGCCCAAGCGAGGCTGACACTTTCTTGTAGCAATTGCCGATTTTTTTCACCAAAGGCTCGGCCGACTTCTGCTTCAGCATAATAGGCAATACCGTCGAGGGCATAGGAGATAAGCATGACGAGATTGAGTAAGACGGCATTGGCCGCTAATATATTATCGCCTAAACTGGCACTGTGAAAGGTGATAAAAGTAAAGACCAGTTGCAGGCACAGACTTCGTAAAAAGATATCTCGATTGAGACTCAATAACGCGCGATAGTGGCTAATGTTTAAGTGACGAAATAGTGCTTTTAGCTGAAATTGGTTGTCAGTGTTTAAATGATGCCAAATAACTGTTACAGCTAGAATAAAACCTGATATGTCAGCGAATACTGAGGCTAGAGCGACGCCTTTGACTCCCCAACCAAAACCCATAACAAACAGTAAATCTAAGGTGATATTCACTGTGTTAGCGAGGATTAATTGCCACATTGCAGCTTTGGGTTTTTGTATGCCAAGTAACCAACCTAACAAGGCTAAGTTTAATAATGCAAAGGGGGTCGACCAGACTCGAATGCTGAAATATTCAATGCAATATTGGGCGACTTCACGGCTGGGACTGGATAAATAAATTGACAATTGAGCAATAGGTGATTGAAAAATAACAGTCAGCATGCCTAAGATTAAGGCTAAGCTTGCGGATTGAAAAAGTAATTGATATTGAGCTTGTTTATCATTGGCACCAAAGGCTTGAGCGGAGAGCCCAGTTGTCGCCATACGTAAAAAACCCAGTAAAAATAAAATCACACTTATCATGGTTGAGCCTAAGGCGACTCCCCCTAAATAATAAGCATTGGAAAGGTGGCCAATGACCCCAGTATCGACAAGTCCTAATAGAGGCACTGTGATATTGGAGAGGATCATAGGTAGAGCTAATGCAAATAAACGTTTATTTTTTTTGGTATTACTGATTAATGCAAATAAAGACATAAGTGATGCATGCTCTTATGAAAAGTGGTTAGAATAATGAAAAGCCGTATCCTCGATGATGGATTATTTTATATAAAGTCGTGCCTCTAAGTATACCTTTTTGTATATACTCATAGATCAAGTTGTATACCCGTGATACTTGAAGATGCAGCATTCAGCTGGAATGAAAAGCCTTTTAGGCAAGGCTTTGAACAGCGTGCCTAGTCATTCTAAGCTGATGTTCAGTAACGCAGTATAAAAGGCTTTTAAACCAGCCCGTTGGGAGTCTGTAAAAGCACCGACTTCTGCGTTGTATCATCTTAAAAGGCAATAAGCATTCTTGCAATAATACGCCTTGAATTAGGCACTTTTACAGGCTCTGAAAACAGGCATCTTCAAGTATCACGGGTATAAAGGCCATTATGGCGCTAAGTATTGCTCATAATATTAAATGCTAAGGTTAGAATAGTTATGATTAAAAACGTGTTATTGGTGCTGCTAGTGCTAACAGGTTTTTCGGCTCAGGCTAGTGTGATTTTGCAATATCATCATGTGTCTGCTCATACACCAGCGGTCACTAGCGTGACTCCAAAGCAATTTCAAAAGCAAATGGAATATTTAGCTAAAAATGCATTTAATGTGGTGCCTTTATCTGAGATTGTATCGGCAATCAAAGCAAAAAAAACCATGCCACCTAAGACTGTAGCGATAACCTTTGATGATGGCTACCAAAGTATTGCCGATGTGGCTCATCCTATTTTAAAGCAATATCATTTCCCTTACACCTTGTTTGTTGCTATAGAACCTATTGAAAAGAAGTATAAAAATATGATGAGTTGGCAACAACTGATCGATTTATCGAAAGAAGGCGCTGAAATAGCTAATCACAGTTGGGCACATGAGCATCTTATTCGACGTCAAATTGATGAATCGAAAGCGCAGTGGTTAGCACGAATAGAAAAGAATATTGTAAAAACAGAAGAGAAAATTAAGGCGGGTACGGGTCATAATTTAAAAATGTTGGCTTATCCTTATGGTGAATATAATCAAGATCTAGAAAACTTAATGGCAAAGCTTGGGTTCGTGGCTTTTGGGCAGCAATCAGGCGCTGCGGGTATTTATTCACAATTAGAAGCGCTTCCGCGCTTTCCAGTGGCCGGGGTTTACGCCAATTTAGCGAGTTTAAAAGTTAAATTGCACAGTTTGAATATGCCTGTGCTCGCTCAAAATAACACTAACCCTGAGCTTTCTAATGGTGATTGGCGACCTAAGTTAATCTTGACTTTGGATATGAGTGATATGGATCCAAATCAAATGATGTGTTTTATTCAAGGTCAAGGTGCAAAAAAACCTGTTTGGACTGCGCCGAATGTGATGAGTATCAGAGCTGAATTAGATTTACCGCCGGGTCGATCTCGTTATAATTGCACTGCACCAAGTCAAAAAACAGGGAATTATTATTGGTTTTCACAGCCTTGGGTTAGACCAAATGATGATGGATCTTGGAAAAAGGAATCATAATAATGATGAGAAAGCCCCATTGAAGAAAGAGATTTCAATGGGGCTGAGAAAAGATTCAATAATGTGCAACGATTTGGGTAATATCTGAAATCAGTTCACTATTTTTAATTTGTGGGGGGATCCCAGCATCAGGGGATTTAGGTTTAATGATAGCGACTTTTTCGCCTTTGGGTGAGATAAGTGCGTAAGAAGCACTATGATCCACTTGATAGTTTTCTTCTTCACCCACCATGGCATAAACAAAACCTAAGCTACGGGTAAAGGGCATCAACACTTGATGCTCAGCTGTGGCAGCAACGAATTCTGGGTTGAAGAAATTGATGTAATCTTGAAGTTTATCTTGTGTGTCTCGTTGAGGATCGACCGAGACAAAAATAACTTGCATGTCTAAGTGATTATTAAGCTGAGCCTGAGCGGCTGTTAATTTACTCATGGCCGTTGGGCAAACATCGGGACAAGAGGTATAACCGATAAATATGAGGCTCCATTTATTCATTAATTGCTGATTGGTAAAAGGTTGACCTTGTTGATCTGAGAGTTTAAAAGGCGGTAGTGTGCGTGCTTCGGGGAAAAGATAACTGGTTTTTAATTCAAGCGGTTTTTTGTGATCTTTTTCTTTCCATTGATTAGCTGTCACAACACCTAATGTCAGTAGAATGATCCCACAGATAATGAATAAGCTTACTTTTTTCATGTCAGATCCTTTTTATATTCCCTTTATTGTGCTGGCTTACAATGCATGGGTTAGGCTACCCAAATATAATGATCGATAAGGAGCGCTGCGAATAACAACATGAGTTGATAAATCGAGAAACGAAATAACCCCATTGCTAATTCAGGTTTATCATTAAACTTTAATACCCAAGCCTTATAAATAAATATACCGCTGAGTAATGTTGAACAAACAAGGTATAGAGGGCCTGACATGCCAACGAGTACAGGCAGTAAACAGGCGATAGCCATTAATAAAGTATATAAAAAAATGCAGGTTTTGGTGAATGCAACACCATGTGTCACAGGTAACATGGGGACATCAACTTTTGCGTATTCATTTCTTCTGTGAATAGCGAGCGCCCAAAAATGGGGGGGAGTCCAAGTAAAAATAATGATGACTAATAAGAGTGCATGACCATGAAATTCACCACTGATGGCTGTCCAGCCAAGTAAGGGAGGCATGGCACCTGCAAGTCCTCCCACGACAATATTTTGTGGTGTAGCGCGTTTTAAATAAGCGGTATAAATGACAGCATAGCCAATTAAGCTGGCAAAAGTGAGCCATGCGGTGAGTGGATTGACTTGGGTATAGAGTAAAATGAAGCCTAATATGCTGAGGGTCACTGAAAAAAGTATGGCTCTGGGTATAGAGACTTTTCCTTGGGGCAAAGGGCGACTATCGGTGCGAGACATTAAACCATCAATGCGGCGATCAATTAAATGATTAAACGCGGCTGCTGCGCCGGCCATCATTGCAATGCCAATGAGTCCATAGAAAACGGCAGCATAAGATAATTTGCCAGGCATGGCGAGGCACATTCCCACAAAGACAGTGAGTAACATCAGGGCGACGACTCTAGGTTTAGTCATTTCTAAGTAAGCGCGCCATTGAGGTAATGCTGGGGTAATAGGTAAAGAAAGTAACTTATTCATTCCAAACTCCTTAACATAAAATGTTATGCTTTACGCCATAGTGCGTAATTGATAAAGACAAGGCTCAGTAAGAGTAAAGCCGCGCCTGCGTTATGTGCAGCAGCGATACCCAGAGGAAGGTGAAAAATAACGTTACTGATCCCTAGTCCTATTTGCAGTCCAACAAGAATGAGTAACACCCAAGCGGCTTGTTTTAAAGTCGCTGAGCGTGCACGTTTCATGAGTTTATAAGCCAATGTGACTAACATGATTGCAGTGACAACTGCCCACAAACGATGAGCAACATGTATTGTCATACGGGCTGGATATTCCAATACGCCAAACTCATAGGTGGAGTGCTTACCTTGAAAGGGGGAAAATGCCTTGATGAAGTCAAGGTTTTGATACCAGTTGCCTTCACAAATGGGAAGGGCGGTGCAGGCAAGAGCGGCATAATTTGCGGATGTCCATCCACCTAAAATAATCTGTAAAACCAGTACGCTTAAACAAACCAGTGAAAACCTTGTTAAAGTTTTGGCCTGAGGATCACCCCCTATTATCCTTAAAGGCTTAGTGCGTAAATACAGCAACAAGACGAGGGAGATAATAGTAAAACCGCCCAGTAGATGGGACATGACCACAATGGGCATGAGTTTCATCGTGACAGTCCACATTCCCAGAGCCGCCTGAAATAAAACTAAGCCCCCTATAAAAAGGGGTAAGTTTTTAGGTGCATTGGCTGTTTTAAGGCATAGCCATAGGATCATCATGACTAATAGGCCTAAAGTGCCAGCAATGTAACGATGTATCATTTCCAGCCAAGCTTTATTCGCCTCGACGGTGAATTCTGGAAAAGCGTGTTGAGCTTGAGTGAGCTCATGGGCTTGAGTGGGGACTTTTAGCATGCCGTAGCATCCAGGCCAATCTGGACACCCTAATCCAGCATCGGATAGACGAGTATAAGCCCCCATTAAAATAACACATAAGGTAAAAACGAGAGTGAGTTTTAGCAATGGACTGATTTGCATTACCCTATCCTTGAGAGTTTCAGTAATTTACGAAGATCGGCGATGAGGGCTTTACCCTGCATTATTTGTGCGTCTTTGTTGCGAACTATGGGGTAACTCATGATGAGACTGCCTAAGGGATCGACAATAATGAGTTTCTGTTCACTTAACAGTGGCGCTAATTTGTCGTTGACTGTGTGAGTCATAAATTGGTATGGCAATAAAGCTGAAATGTCGCTGTGTTCATCAAGCATGATGACAGGGTGAACTCTGTCTCTTTCTTTGCCTAGTGCCGTATGGCTTTGCTGTAAAATATACAGGCGATTTTGACATTTTTGCTGGCAATTTTTGGGTAATAAATACAATATTTGCCATTGATGTGGCTTAGGATTTTTCATCATAAGACTGGCATAAGTCGTATCGGCAGCAATTAAGGTGCCATTATTGGTGGCTCCTCCTCGATAAAGATCCATACTGAGAACAAGTTTTGCCATTGCTACGGGAAGAATAAAAGCTAACAGTAAGATAATGACTGTATTTTTTCCATTATGTTTAGGGGAGTTCATTTCATCTCCTCGTACTTTAGTTTATGAGTATTGTCTAGAACACATTGAGGCGATGCTAAGTGTGAACTAGAGAATATATTCACTTCCCGAAGCGGCTAGGAAGATATCTGGTCTTTTTGCTGTTACATCATCTTTTTCGTTGTTAATCATTAAGCAATATCATTTTATTTTTCGTAATAGTAAGCCTCCCATAATCAAAATAAATACCGCTGCCATCACAAACCATTGCAGGGCATAGCCCTTGTGCTTTTCTGCTGTCATGGGAAAAGGTTGCCATGGATGGGGTAAGGTGTGAGTGTCAAGCAAGTCGGGCTGAAGTACTGCAGGAGCCAGTGTTTGATTAAGCTCTTTTTCTAGCTGTTTTAAATTCAAATTTTGAATGCGTTTTGGCCAACCCTTTTCGGCCATGAGTGCTCGACTCATTGGATTGGCTTGTTTGTTGTAAAGGCGGCCAGTTAATCTTGTAGGGACGCGTATTGGATTGATTGAGGGTAAAACTTGTCGGTTAATGTTAGCTGCAACAAAGCCTAATTCAATCAATAACCAAGGGAGATGGGGTAAGACTTCTACCGCTTGATAAGCTAAATATCCTACTTGTCCTTGGTATACTTGATTATCTAGAAGCAGAATCTTTTTTGACTTTGGATTGATGTCAACATGTAAGCGAAACCCGGTATACAAGGTATCGCTAGGCATGGCGAGTAACTGAGTATAACTGAGTGGTGCTTGGCTTTGTCTTAAGGTGAGTGCTTGTTGCCAGTTTAATTTCTCTTGATATCGTTCAAGTTGCCACATACCTAGCTTGACCAAAAGCGAAAACACGCTCACAGTAGAGATCAAAACAAATAGCCCAGATTTTATGGCTACCTTTTGAGGAGTAAGAATGGATCTCTTATTATTATTAAAGCTTTGTTTAGTGCTGCTACTGCTATTCATGATTGTCAACCTAGGTCGTGCTTGGTATGTCATGGTCAAAGGCAAACAGTCGGCCCCTATGAGTCGCTTTTTAGGGTGGCGAGTTTTATTTGCATTGATTGTCATGGCGTTACTTGTGATGGCTTCCCTATCAGGATTGATTAATCCCAGTCCCAGACCTCACTGATCACCCTTATGGCAATTTGATGCTCAAACAAGCTCAAACAAATGATGTTTGAGCTTGTTGTATGACGAGCTTTAAAGTACGTACACAAAGACAAAGAGACAAAGCCAAACGACGTCGACAAAATGCCAATACCAACTGCCTGCTTGAAAGGCAAAGTGTTTATCCTGCGTAAAATGCCCTTTTGCAATGCGAATAAATAATACAAATAAGAACACAGTGCCTAAGGTCACGTGTACACCGTGTATTCCCGTTAATAAGAAAAAGGTGCTACCGTATACACCCGCATCTAAGGTTAATCCCATGACTTGGTAAGCATGGGTATACTCAAGTACCTGTAGAATAAGAAAGGCAGCCCCTAAAATAATGGTAACACCCAACCAAGCTTTGACTGGTTTTCGGTTGTCATTTTCTAAATTAACGTGGGCAAAGTGAAGTGTGATGGATGATGCGAGTAGAATAAGGGTATTATAAAGGGGTAATCCCATCCATTCCATTGCTTGGGTTAAACGGCCGTCGGGGGTTGTTTCTAAAGGCCAAGTTGCAATAAATTCAGGCCAAAGAATGGCGGCCGTCATGGCATTGTTAGATGCACCTCCTAACCAAGGCACGGAAATCATTCTGGCATAAAATAGCGCGCCAAAGAAAGCGGCGAAGAACATGACTTCAGAAAAAATAAACCAGCTCATGCCTTGTTTAAAGGAACGATCCATTTGATCTGAGTATAACCCGGCCATGGATTCGGCAATGACGGCTCGAAACCAGCCAAAGATCATAAATATGATCACGGCAATACCTGCTATTAAAGTGTATTTGCCAAAGGAGGCTTCAGTGCCCATTTCTGAAATATAAGTGCCAGCACCAAAAGCAATGAGGAATAACCCCATTGCGCCGATAATGGGCCAAGCACTTTGAGAAGGGACGTAGTAATGTTCATGTTTGGTAGTCATTTTGCTGCTCCTTGCTCTAGTGCATCGACATAACCTTTGTCGGTGATATTGTAGAGTGTATAAGAGAGGGTCAGGGTGGATATGTTGTCCGGTAATGCGGGATCGACATAGAATATTAGTGGTAATTTGGCATTTGATTTGGCAGTTAAGGTTTGCTGATTAAAACAAAAACATTCTGTTTTGTTAAAATAGGCCGCGCCCATGCCAGGTGATACAGATGGAATAGCCTGACCGACAATCTGCCTACTTGATAAGTTTTCTGCCGTAAAGTGAGTACGGACTAACTCTCCTGGATGAACTTTCATGCGATTGACTTGAGGCGTAAACTCCCAAGGCATATCTTTTTGCACTTGGGAGATAAATTCGACGGTAATGGTTCGACTTTTATCGATCTCATTATCAATATACCGACTGGCCGTATTTTGTGTTTTTCCGTTGATCCCTAGTTGTTCGCAAAGTACATCGTAAAGTGGAACTAAAGCAAAGCCAAAACCAAACATAGAAATTGCTCCTAACAAGAGAAAACGAAGTAAGCGTTTATTTGAATTTGCTTTATCCATGATTATTTGATCACTGGTGGCGTTGAGAAAGAATGATAGGGTGCAGGGCTGGGGAGATCCCATTCTAACCCTTCTGCGCCTTCCCAAGGTTTAGCGGGTGCTTTTTCACCGCTTCGAATACACTTGATTAGCACGACCAAGAAAATGAGCTGAGACAGTCCAAATGCAAAGGCACCAATAGAGACAATTTGATTAATATCGGCAAACTGAATCGCATAATCAGGGATCCTTCTTGGCATGCCCGCCAGTCCAAGGAAATGCATGGGGAAGAATAAGACGTTGACTGAGATGACTGAGCACCAGAAGTGCCATTTCCCTAAACGTTCGTCATACATGCGTCCGGTCCATTTGGGTAACCAGTAATACACGGCAGCCATGATGGTAAAAATGGCACCCGTTACTAGGACATAATGAAAGTGAGCGACAACAAAGTAAGTATCATGATATTGGAAATCCGCGGGCGTTATGGCGAGCATCAAGCCTGAAAATCCACCTATGGTAAACAAGACTAAGAAGGAAATAGCAAAGAGCATCGGGGTTTCAAAGGTGAGTGATCCTTTCCACATGGTTGCAACCCAGTTGAAGATCTTGACGCCAGTTGGCACCGAAATGAGCATAGTGCAATACATGAAAAAGAGCTCGGCAAAGACGGGCATCCCTGTCGTGAACATGTGATGGGCCCACACTAAAAACGATAAAATGGCGATACTGGCCGTGGCGTACACCATAGAAGAATAACCAAATAGTTTTTTACGGCTAAAGGTGGGAATGATGGCCGACATGATCCCAAAAGAGGGTAAAATCATGATGTAGACTTCGGGATGACCAAAGAACCAAAAAATATGTTGAAACATCACTGGATCGCCACCGCCAGCGGCTTCAAAGAAGGAGGTGCCGAAGTATTTATCGGTTAATACCATAGTGACGGCGCCAGCCAATACAGGCATAACAGCGATAAGTAAAAAGGCGGTGATGAGCCAAGTCCAGGCAAATAAAGGCAGTTTCATCCAAGTCATACCTGGTGCACGCATGTTGATTACTGTTACTATGACATTGATGGCTCCCATGATGGAGCTGATCCCCATAATATGCACAGAAAATACAAACAAAGCGGTGCTATCAGGACTGTATTGGGTTGATAATGGGGCATAGAAGGTCCAACCAAAATTAGGGGCTCCACCTTCCATAAACAATGAACTTAGAAGAATAAGGAAAGCAAAAGGTAAGATCCAAAAGCTCCAGTTATTCATTCTCGGCAGCGCCATATCAGGCGCGCCTATCATCATAGGAATTAACCAGTTGGCTAGACCTGTAAATGCGGGCATGACAGCACCAAAGACCATGACTAAACCGTGGACTGTGGTCATTTGGTTGAAGAAGTTAGGGTCCACTAGCTGTAATCCAGGCTGAAATAGCTCGGCGCGGATCACCATGGCCATGACACCACCGAGCAAAAACATAATGAAACTAAACCAAAGATAAAGTGTTCCTATGTCTTTATGGTTAGTGGTTAATAACCAACGCATAATGCCTTGTGGTGGCGCATGGTGTCCATCATCATGATCCTGCTCAGGACTGAGTGTTTCTTCCATGCTAACTTGATTTTCTGGGGTCAAAGTATTCATATTATTTCCTTATTGACCATGGCTATTAACATGAGCAGCTTGAACGACGTCACCTGTATTATTGCCCCAAGCGTTTCGTTCGTAAGTGATGACAGCAGCAATATCTTCTGCAGAGAGTTGTTTTTTGAATGCTTGCATTGCAGTACCTGGTTTACCATTGACAATGATTTCAATATGTTTACTGATTTCCCCCATGACAATGGGGCTGTCTTTCATTGCAGGGAAGGCACCGGGTAGCCCCATACCATTGGGTTGATGGCAAGCAGCACAATAGGTTAGATACACTTGCTCGCCTTTTTCCATGAGTTCTTCCATTTCAAGCGTGACGGCTAATGATGCTTCTTCTTCTAAAGCCGCTAAAGTGGCTTCTTGTTGTTGGGCTGCGAGCCAAGCTTCAAATTCATCTTCAGGTAAGGCCTCAACGACTATGGGCATGAAACCATGGTCTTTACCACAAAGTTCAGCGCATTGACCTCGGTAAATTCCCGGTTCATCTATGTGTGTCCAAGTTTCATTGATAAATCCAGGGTTAGCGTCTTTTTTAATGGCGAAGGCGGGTACCCACCAAGAATGGATAACATCATCAGATGTGAGTAAAAACCGAACTTTACGACCGATTGGAACGACTAAAGGTCTATCGACTTCGAGTAAATAATGTTCTCCTTTGGGCGCATTGCCATCTATTTGATCTCTGGGAGTCGACATTAAGCTATAAAACTCGACACCTTGATCAAAATAGCTGTAATGCCATTTCCATTGAGAGCCTGTGACTTTAATGGTTAATGCGGCATCATTGGTATCTTCCATCGCAATTAATGTCGTTGTCGCTGGAACGGCCATACCAATAAGAATGAGGAATGGAATAACAGTCCAGAGGATCTCGACTTTTGTACTTTCATGAAAGTTGGCGGCGACAGCGCCTTTAGATTTTCGATGATAAATTATCGAATAAATCATTATACTGAAAACAACTAACCCTATGGCACAGCAAATATATAAGATAGTCATGTGCAGGTGATACACTCTGCTACTGATATCTGTTACGCCTTCTGTCATATTTAAAGGCATTTCTGTTGCCAAGATTGCTGGCGTTAAGAGTAACGCCAAAGCACCACACCACAATTGCTTCACTAGACTTCTCCTTCGTCGTAGACAAAGAAGAGTTACACAGGAAATCTTTGCTCTATGTGAACTCTTCAGTTCTCAAAAAAGCAACGATGACTTCAAAGTACTAATGCAGTGGTTGATATAAAAATAAGCCCTTTACTTTTATTTCCACAGAGCACCTACGGCTGACTATATCAGGCCAATTGAGTCTTTGAAATGGCATGGACGAGATTAACAATTGCTTTTCAATCCTTGAATAGGGCTAATCTGGAGCATATTAAATTGAATATTTTAATGAGTGTAAATTTTTAATATTTAATTAAGTAAGTTCTCATAGAAATATAATCAAAGACAAACGACGAATCGCTCAGATATAACAAATATCGTTGTTATAGCAGTATACATTACTTAATGTTTAGGTATTGTTCAAGCGTGTATATACATAAATTTGGTCACAAAAAAAGTAAGGATAAATTATCAAGCTTGATAACAGTGGAAGGTTAGGGATTATAATTCACTTAGTTTACTTCATAACTTAGTGTGAAAATAATAAAAATGTGATCTTGATCACTTTGAATAAAGGAGAACAAACCTGTTAACATATATTAGTCAGAATTGATAGATAAGAGGGGGAGCATTTTATTATCTTATTGATGTCATATTAAGAAATATATTTTCGTATTTTCAATTCAATATTGTTATTTATATTGGATAATGAAAGCTCTCATTTAGGTAATAATGAGGCTTTTTTTTAAATGAATTAAGACTCAGTATTGAATAATGGTAGAAGATGATTCTTAAAGAGGGATGTCATTCAGTGTAGCTCATTTTTTAACAGTGGGTGTTTTGTTGAGTAATCTTTTAATGCCTTAGCTTGTAATGGCTCAGCTTGAGTCATATTGGAGGGGATATTGTCTTTTTTGTCGAGAATGTATCCGGTGGCGCAGGCTTTGTTAGCAATGATTTGCAGCCTTCTATTATCTCTGCTGCTTAACGCGTTAGTCCAAGTGATCACTGCACTACATGTGCCACTGGTTAATGCTTTCTCCATTGCCCATAGTGATTCAACTTCATCTTTACCATGCACCAATAATACTCTATCCATTCTGACACCCGCTTTCTCCAATAGGGATTTATAGCCAATATTAGGAGGGCTTATCAGCACTATCCAGCGTCCTTTTTGGCTTAAATTGGCGAGTTTGTGGCTAACACCTTGTAGTTCTTCGGTTCCTTGAGACTGAGTATTAATAATAGTGATGCTATGATTTGATGCATCAAGTTGAGGAGTGGGGGATGCTGGATAGTGCCACAGACCGGGATGATGGGCTGGTGTGCTGGTTAAGGTTACCGAATGCTGTTGGATTTTATTTATTTTTTTCAAAGTAGTAACCTCCAAGAAAAGGATACAGCGTGAGTAGACTACACTGATACATTGCTTATTGATTAAGGAGTTAAATATGATTCATGTGAGTGTGAAAATGGATAAATACGCTGTTAAGTCATCGTATTTATCCTATAGAAATAAGTGATAAAAAGTGTATTACTGCCAATTACCGTTACGGATCACACCTACAGCTAGGCCTTCAATATTGAAACTTTGCTGAGTTAAATCAACTTCAATGGGGGAGTAAGCTTCATTTTCAGCATGCAGATAGACAGTATGCCCTTGTTTTTCAAAGCGCTTAACAGTGACATCATCTTCGACTCTGGCAACAATAATTTGCCCATTTCGAGCTTGTTGTATTTTATGTACAGCTAACAGATCGCCTTCAATAATACCGATATCTTTCATACTATCACCGCGAACTCGTAGCAAAAAGTCAGCTTGAGGGCGAAACATACTGGGGTCAACTTGATAATGTTGTTCGACATGTTCTTGGGCTAAAATAGGCTCTCCAGCAGCCACTTGACCTATCAGGGGTAAACCTAAATTGGCTTCAGTATCGACTTGGGTTAATTTGATACCACGAGAAGTGCCCGGAATGATTTCTATACAGCCTTTTTTGGCTAGGGCTTTTAGATGCTCTTCGGCGGCATTAGCGCTTTTAAAGCCCAAACGTTTGGCAATTTCTGCACGTGTTGGTGGCATGCCTGTATCGGCGATATTTCGCTTTATGAGGGTTAAAATTTCATCTTGTCGTTTGGTGAGCGGTTTCATAGTCAACCCTGTTTTTCTATACAGTAACTGTTAGTATATACAGTATTTTTTTGAGTGCAAGTATTAAGCAGGTTTTACGCTAAGCAAATGTTTTTATTTTCTGATAGTATGGGGTCATATTGAAATCGCTTACATTGTAAAATAATAATGTCTAAACAAGACTCACTTTGGTATAAACCGCTTCGTTGGATTCAAAAGAAGTTAGTACATACTATTGTTGTACCTCAAGATCCTTTTAAAGATCTTAATCTAGATCCTAATCGTCCTTTCGTTTATGTGATGAAAACAGAGTCAATGAGTGATATGGCTGCATTGAATGAGGTCACAGAAAGAATTGGTTTGCCAAGCCCCTATAAATCGCTAGAGATTAACGGGATCAGCACACCTAGAGTGGTGTGTTTGGAAGGTGCAAAACCTCTTTTTGGGCAACGGAAAAGTGCTGAACATTATATTCATTGGTTTAAACGATTATTAAGAGCGCACACCAGCAGTCCCAAGTTGGACATTCAATTAGTACCTGTGAGCTTGTATTGGGGAAGAACGCCGGGTAAAGAAGACGATACCATGAAGGCGGCTGTATTAGAGAGAGAGAATCCTACTTGGTTGCGTAAATGTTTGATGATCTTATTTTTAGGACGTCATAATTTTGTGCAATTCTCTAATGCTGTTTCATTGCGTTATATGGCAAATGAGCATGGTACCGATGAACGTATTGCTCATAAATTAGCTCGAGTGGCTCGTGCGCATTTTAAACGCCAGCGTATGGTGATGACGGGGCCAGAGTTGCCTGATCGTCAAACTATGTTTCATGCCTTACTGAAATCAGAATCATTACAAAAGGCTATTAAAGAAGAGGTAAGTAGTAAGAAAATATCTGAAGCTGAAGCGAAAGCCAAAGCGATGGACTATTTAGATGAAGTGGCCGCTAATTATTCAGATAGTTTAGTGCGTATTGCAGAACGTTTTTTAACTTGGCTTTGGAACAAGTTATACAAAGGGATCAATATTAAAGGTGCAGAGGAAATTCGCCAGTTGCACCATGATGGCCATGAAATTGTGTATGTGCCTTGCCACCGTAGTCACATGGATTATTTGCTCTTATCTTACATTTTATATTATCAGGGCATGGTTCCACCTCACATTGCCGCAGGGATTAATTTGAATTTTTGGCCTGCAGGTCCTTTATTCAGACGTGGTGGCGCTTTTTTTATTCGTCGTAGTTTTAGAGGTAATAAACTCTATACCGCAGTGTTTAGAGAGTACTTATCTCAGCTATTCAGTAAAGGCTATTCAGTTGAATATTTCACAGAAGGCGGGCGTTCACGAACAGGCCGATTATTGCCGCCCAAAACGGGCATGATTGCGATGACAATCAATAGTGTGCTTAGAGGGGTTGATCGTCCAGTAACTTTGGTTCCCGTGTTTTTGGGTTATGATCATGTGATGGAAGTGAAGACTTACCATAAAGAATTGAGAGGACACAAAAAAGAAAAAGAATCAGTATGGCAAGTTTTTGGGGCGATCCGTAAACTGGGCAACTTTGGTCAAGGCTATGTGAATTTTGGTCAACCGATCACCTTAAGTCACTTTTTATCTGAGCAAGTGCCTAATTGGCGTGAAGATGTTGCTCTTGATCCTGAGCAAAAACAACCTTGGTTTACGCCAGTTGTTAATAATCTCGCTAATAAAGTGATGACTTATATTAATGATGCAGCAGCAGTGAGCTCAGTGACCTTAACCAGCTTAGTATTATTGGCTTCTGAGCGTAATGCTTTACAGCGCAGTTTACTGGAAAAGCAGCTGGATTTATATTTGCATATTTTAAAGGCACAACCTTATACCCAATATATGTCTTTACCAGAGGGGAATGGTCAGAGTCTAGTGGATCAGGTATTAGAGCTAAATAAAATAGTGGAAACCCAAGATCCATTAGGGGATATCATCTCGATAGATGATACCCATGCCGTGACTATGACTTATTATCGTAATAACATGATCCATTTGTTGATTATTCCTTCTCTTATTGCCAGTTATTTGATTAGGCAAGATCATGGTACACGAACTGATCTTCTTGAGGTGGTGAATGATTTCTATCCTCTGCTTGAAGCTGAACTTTTTATGGGCTTAGGTGATCCTGCCCAATATGTTAACCAAGTGCTCGATGTGTTTATTGATGAAGGCATGATCACAGAAAATCAAACTCTTGATCTTGTTGAAGCTAAATCCGCGCAAGTGTTATTACTGGCTGAGACTGTAAGTGAGACTTTACAGCGATACGCCATTATTTTTAATTTACTGACTGCGTTTCCTGATATGGAACGTTCTGATCTTGAACGTGAGAGTCATCGACTCGCTAAGCGTTTAGGGGCACTGCATGGTATTACTGCACCTGAGTTTTATGATAAAAAGCTGTACAACACATTGAGCGTGAAGCTTAAAGAGTTAGAGTACTTTAGCGATAATGGGCCTCATCTCGATGTGAAGCGTATACAAGCGCGAGTCAATATATTGTTACGTTCATCGGTAAGGCAAACCATAGTCGATAGTGTGGCTGCGGAGTCTTTAAGTTAATGACGACTTTAATTCAATCTCAAGTTATATCCAATGCCAAACCTCATCGTTCCTTATTAGGCGGTGCGATGATTATTGCAGGAACAGCGGTCGGAGCAGGCATGTTCTCTTTACCTGTTGTTGGTGCGGGAATGTGGTTTGGTTATTCTAGTTTAATGTTATTGGGCGTGTGGTTTTGTATGTTGGCATCAGGCTTATTATTGCTTGAGACTAATTTGCATTTTAACCCAGGGGATAGCTTTGATACTTTAACTAAGGTGACATTAGGGCAATTTTGGCGAGTGATTAACGGCGTGTCTATTGCTTTTGTGCTCTATATTTTAACCTACGCCTATATTAGTGGAGGAGGATCGATTGTTGATCATAGCTTATCAAGTTTTGATCTAGACTTGCCTCAAAGTGTGGCTGGACTGATTTTTGCTCTAGTGCTGTCGATGATTGTCTTTATCAGTACCAAAGCGGTCGATCGTATTACGACAATCATGATAGGTGGCATGATTATCACGTTTTTTCTCGCTATCGGTAACTTATTATTTGATGTGAATACGGTTAAATTATTTCAACCCGATGGCACTCAGGTTTTTTCTCCTTACCTTTGGGCAGCTTTGCCCTTTGGTTTAGCCAGTTTTGGTTATCATGGTAATGTGCCGAGTTTAGTGAAATATTATGGTAAGGCGCCTAAAACCATTATTAAAGCAATAGTAGTTGGAACCTTAATTGCCTTAGGTATTTATTTGTTGTGGCTCATTGCGACGATGGGCAGTTTAGCGCGAGAACAATTTGTCGATATTATCGATCAAGGTGGCAATATGGGGGTATTGGTTGCGGCATTATCCCAAGTTATTGACAGTGAATGGCTAAATACCATGCTTAATTTATTTGCAAACTTAGCGGTGGCTTCTTCTTTTTTAGGGGTCACTTTAGGTTTATTTGATTATTTAGCGGATTTATTTAACTTTGATGCATCGAGAAAAGGGCGCTTGAAAACGGCTGCGGTGACCTTTATTCCCCCTACCGTGATGGGCATTTTATTTCCTAATGGATTCCTTGTTGCGATTGGCTTTGCCGCGCTTGCTGCCACCCTATGGGCTGTTATTGTGCCTGCTATGATGGCTTATCAGTCTAGAAAATTATTTCCTGATAGTGACAGTTTTAGAGTGTTTGGTGGCACACCATTGATAGTTATTGTCATTTTATTTGGTATTATGACAGGTGTGTGTCATTTATTGGCCATGGCTGACTTATTACCCGTATTTGGATAGTGTGATACATTCAACATAATGCCTTTAAGTTTTACTTGAGGCATTTTTTGACTGACAAAATACTTTTTATCCATTTTATTTTTGAGTAATAAACCCCCTCTGATAACCTCACCTGATAACTTCTGTTATACTGCCTGCTTGATTTTTTGGAGGCAATAATGGACGTATCTTTTTTACTGGACGGCCTAAATGATAAGCAGCGTGAGGCTGTGGGCGCACCTCAATCGAGTATGTTGGTTTTGGCTGGTGCTGGCAGTGGTAAAACTCGTGTATTAACCCACCGTATTGCTTGGTTAATGCAAGTGGAGCAACAAAGCCCGTATGCCATTTTAGCGGTGACTTTTACCAATAAAGCGGCTGCAGAAATGCGCGAACGGGTTGAAAAAGTGGCCGGTGGCAATATGGGGCGTATGTGGATAGGCACCTTTCATGGATTAGCACACCGACTGCTTCGCACTCATTATAAAGAGGTTAATTTACCTCAAAGCTTTCAAATTCTTGATTCAGATGATCAATTAAGACTTATCAAACGTATTTTAAAAAGTTTAAACCTTGATGAAAAGCAATATCCTCCTAGACAAGCGCAGGGTTATATCAATGGTAAAAAAGACTTAGGTTTGAGACCTTCCCATATCGATGCGGGGGGCTTTCCCATTGAACAAAATTTACTCGCTATCTATAAAGTCTATCAAGAGTCTTGCGATCGAGCAGGCTTAGTTGATTTTGCAGAAATTTTGCTGCGAGCCCATGAGCTTTGGCTTAATAAACCCCATATACTTGAGCACTATCAAGATAGGTTTAAGCATATTTTGGTGGACGAGTTTCAAGACACCAATGCGATTCAATATGCTTGGATTCGAGTACTGGCGGGTGCGAAAGCCAATGTGATGATAGTCGGGGATGATGATCAATCTATTTATGGTTGGCGTGGTGCGCAAGTAGAAAACTTACATAAGTTTTTAGCTGATTTTCCTGCGGCACAAACCATACGGTTAGAACAAAATTATCGTTCGACAGGGCATATTTTAAAAGCATCCAATGAATTGATTGCCAATAATGCTGAGCGTTTAGGTAAGAAATTGTGGACAGAAGATAAAGACGGTGAACCTATTGGCCTTTATTGTGCTTTTAATGAAATGGATGAAGCACGCTTTATCGTGGGGTGTATCAGTGAGTGGTTAGACAAGGGCAATAAGTTAGAAGATTGTGCCATTTTATATCGCTCTAACGCTCAATCTCGTGTATTAGAAGAAGCCTTATTGCATAAAGGTTTGGCGTATCGTATCTATGGCGGTCAACGATTCTTTGAACGGCAAGAAATCAAAGATGCCATGGGTTATTTACGTCTAATGAATAATAAAGATGACGATGCGGCATTTGAGCGAGTCGTGAACACTCCCACTCGTGGGATCGGTGGACGGACTTTAGATATTCTGCGTCAAACCGCTAGGCAACATGAATTGACATTATGGCAAGCCTCTCTGCGCTTATTAGACGAAAAGGTTTTAAGCGGTCGAGCGGCAAATGCCGTGCGTGGCTTTATGGATTTGATCGTGAGCATGAGCCAAGATACGACCACACACTCTTTGCATTTAATGACTGATCATGTCATTAGTCATTCTGGTTTGAAAGCCATGTATGAAACTGAAAAAGGAGAAAAAGCCAGAGCTAGAATAGAAAACTTGGAAGAATTAGTGATAGCCGCTCGCAGCTTTGTGATGCCAGAAGAAGGCGAAGATATGGGGGAGCTCAGTGCCTTTTTATCTCATGCGGCGTTGGAGGCTGGAGAAGGGCAAGCGGATGATTTTACTGATGCCGTTCAATTGATGACCTTACATTCAGCGAAAGGACTTGAGTTTCCTATGGTTTTTATGGCAGGTGTCGAAGAAGGGCTTTTTCCAAGTCAAAGAGCCATTGAAGAAGGGGACAGGCTCGATGAAGAGCGCCGTCTTTGCTATGTAGGTATGACACGTGCGATGAAAAAGCTGTATATTTGTTATGCAGAATCTCGCCGATTATACGGTCGAGAAGATTATGCGAGGCCATCACGTTTTATTGGTGAAATTCCTAAAGAACATGTGCAAGAGATTCGGTTAAAAACGAAAGTGTCAAAACCGAACGTGAGCTCATCGAACCGTGAAAGCAGTGTAGGTAATGATTCTGGTTTCAAGATAGGCCAGAAAGTCATGCATCCTAAGTTTGGAGAAGGGATTGTCACCAATTATGAAGGCAGTGGTGCTCAGTCACGTGTTCAAGTTAACTTTGCTGACGTGGGCAGTAAATGGCTAATGTTGACTTATGCAAGATTAGAAGCCTGCTAAGAGACTTGAATGAGAGTGTGAAATTAATGAATATCAAAGAAAGAGCATCGGTTTATATGCGCTTGGCGAGAATGGATCGCCCTATTGGCACTTTTTTATTGCTTTGGCCTTGCTTAATGGCATTGATGTTGGCAGCTGGTGGTATGCCGAACGTTAAAAATATTGTGATTTTTGTGATTGGTGTTTTGGTCATGCGTTCTTGTGGCGATATCATTAACGATTATGCCGATAGGGAGTTAGATGGCCATGTTGAGCGAACAAAGAACCGCCCCTTAGCCAGTGGTGAAGTGAGCAAGAAAGAAGCCTTAGGGTTATTTTTTGCATTGGCTTTTATTGCGTTTTTGCTTGTGTTAATGCTCAATCCTTTAGTGATGAAACTGGCTATTGTCGGGATCATTTTAACCGTTATTTATCCGTTTATGAAGCGGGTGACTAACATGCCGCAAATGTTTCTAGGTATCGTGTGGAGCTGGTCTATTCCCATTGCCTACGCGGCGCAGTTAGGGCATATACCTGCTGAAGCTTGGTGGTTATTTGCAGCAAATTGGTGCTGGACGGTGGCCTATGACACTATGTATGCCATGGCGGATAGGGATGATGATTTAAAGATTGGCATTAAATCAACGGCGATTTTATTTGGTCGTTTTGATCGGCAGATTATTTTAGCTTTTCAAGTTATGGCCTTATTGTGCTTTATTACCGCAGGCTATGTAGCCGAGAGAGGCTGGATTTATGGCTTAGGGATTTTGGCTTTTATTGGTTTTGGTTTATATCAACAGAAACTGATTTTTCATCGTGACAGGTCATTATGTTTAAAGGCTTTTTTAAATAATAATTGGGCCGGAATGAGCTTATTTATTGGTTTAGGGGTAGATTACTGGATAGGGTGAATCAGTTCCACATTGATAGAAGTCGTGCCATGAGTTTTAAGCGCGACTTCTGTTAGTGGCTTAAGCTTTAAGCTGTTACTAATTTATCAAGTTCAGCAGGGCGGTAATACACAGACTTGAGAACTTTTCCTTGGCGAACTATTTTACCTGCCATCTCAACATCTTTTGCACATTTTGCAATAATAAAATCGCCTTTCTTATTGCCTATAATCTCGACACCTTGTTTTGCATAATGGGCGATAGTATCAGCGAGCTCATCTTCATTTCTGCACACTTTACTCATATTGCTTGAATGTACCTCATTCCAACAACTGATGAAGTCAATTTCTCTATTCGCCGCAACATGTAAGAGTAGATCGATTATATAACTGATCTCGATATGATCATTGAGATTGGATGCACCAAGATGGACCAAACGTCCCATTAATACGTAAACACTATCAACAATTGCATCGGCTTGTTCGATTCTTGAATCGGCTTCTGCTAATTCAGTGAGCTCTTCAATTGCTAAGGATGTGTGCAGTGTATCTGCTTTTTCATCGAGGGTTTGTGGTGATTCAATTGGCAAATCGAATGTAGTGCGAAATTCATGGATATCTCTATAAAGATGTTCATATAGAGCAGGAGTCAATGCAGTGAGTTTCATCAATTTGGCCTTGAAACGATGGAAAGATAAAGAGGCTGCAATTTTAAGGGAATCTCCTCCTAATTGAAAGAGGATTATTAGTGGGAGCACTGAGTGAATAGTATAGCAAACGAGCTTGAATGAATTAAAAATGACTTTTCACTAAAAAACGAACTTCTACGGCATTGACGTCTTCACCCCGTGTAAAAGGAAAGGTGAGATCGATATGTGCCACATTACCAAAACTGGCTTTGGACGAATAGATCCTTGCGCCAATGCCAAATACTCCTATAGGGCCAGACACTTCATTATTTTCATCATCCCCGCCGAAGGCTTGACCAATATCGCTAAAAGCGGCCCAGCCTAATTCGGCCAATTGGTAGAGGTTAATATTAGGGTAGTAGCGTAATTCATTGGTGATCAGCCATTGGTTGTCACCCCATTGATAATTATCGGGGTATCCACGAAGTCCTGTGTCATCACCTAATGCAAAGGGCACATCGTAATAATTATTTTGTGAGGTACTGAGCCTGAGTTTGTTATAGATAGTAAATTTGGGATTGATGTGGTAAAAATGTTCACCTGTAGCATTGAGCTGGAAATAGTCTTTTTGACTGGTTGCAAGATCACTATACCCAGAAAAATTGAGCAGATAAAGGTGGTTTTCTTGTTCGTAACCTCGGCTAGCAAGCCATTCTAGATGAAATCCAACAGGTAAATTGTTGCCTAAATCTTTAGTTTCAATGCCGAATTGAGCATAATGATACCAGCCTAAATTAAAGTCTTCATTTTTGTTTATTAAGTAGATATCGTTGAGAACTTTATAATCATCTTGAATATATTCGTATCCTACCCAAGGGAAAAGGAAATCTCTATTTTGAGGAAGTTGTGAGTCTGGGTAATCATCAGTATTCGTGAAATCATTTTTATCTTTAGTTCCCCCGATGATAAAGCGTGATAGTTCAGTATTACTTTTATGGATCAGCCAACCATACTGTAATTCAATGTTGTCTATTTGTTGTTTGAACTCATTAACTTCCTCGCCATTTTGTCTTAAGGTGTCGGTCAATAAATCATCAAGGTACTCAGCTGAATACATTCGCTTTGTTTCTAAGGAGTAAAAGGGGTTATTAAAGTAAATATCTGTCGCTTGGCCATCGTCATTATCATAAAAGGTGGTGGTTAATGTTGCATGCCTTAAGAAATAAACGGGAGTTTCTACTTCAAATTTATAGCCTTTTCTGTCGATATCAGAACTGTATTTCATTTGGGTCTTGATTCCCAGTCCGAGTAAATTATCTTCCTTTATGCCGATAGAGGTGCTGGTATTCCCCCCGCTACTGCCAAAATCGGCTGTGGGTAACAAGGACCAGTTATCCCATGTTTCAACGAGTACGCTTTGGCCTTTCTCTGTGTCGGTTATACTAGGATCTTGTGATGAAAGTGTCACTTTCGCATCGCGAAGGTAGGGTTCTGCTCTTAACAGCCTAGCGGCTTCTTGCAGTTGCTTTAAAGTGACGTCACTGTTTTCATTAAAATTTAGATTTTTACGTATGATCCAATCTCGAGTATTGATGTGTAAGTCATTGGCCCAACGATGGATAAAGAAAGTATCAGGTTGTGAGGTATCAAAGATATTATTGCTTTTAATGACAATTTTATTTATGTGAAGTTTTTTACTGAGATCCGTTTTATCAAGGTTTGATGAGTTTTTAGTCGTTTGATTAGGTTTTACGTTAGTTTTTTTATGGGTATGTCTATTTAAAGGACTTGTCTCTTGAACATAAGCTTTTGTTGAAATTAAGGTTAGAGCCATAACAGTAAATATATAAAATGATATATTCCTCATGGCTCGATCGCCTCCTTGCTGGTGATCTTAAGTAACCTATGTGTTGAGTCAGTAAGATTTATCGTATTAAGTTTATTAATAACAGATGTAAAAGACAGGTTAGTCAAGTTGTCGTGGGAATAAAGCAGTGGAAAAAGAAAAAACAGTGTTTTTTCCTGTCTATAGACGTGGAGCGCTATAGGCATAAAAGTGATTACACTTACCTTAACCTATTGATTTTATATGAATAAGTTAAGGGGTGTTACACTATAAAGTTCGTCTAGGGGGCACTGCCACATTGGCAAAGATGAGTCCTGCGACTAATGACATAAAAATTAAAAATATTTGAGTGCCAATATGAGATTGATTGAGCATAGTTTCACCCAAAATTAATGTGTTGAGACCGATATAGGTTTTACTGCCTGGTACGAGAATGACGATGCCTTGTAATAGAGCGATAGAAGCGGGAGCTTTCATCCATCGAGCAAAGAGATTAGAGTAAATGCCCACAATTAATGCACCAAAAAAGATACCAATGGATTCTCCTAGATATAGGGTGCCTAGTATTGAAGAGAAAAAGGCGACAATGCCCGCTAAAATACCCCATGGAGAATCTTTTATGCGTGCTTTAAAAATAATCACTAAGGCCATGGAAAGTATGGGTACGGCTGACCAGATGGCCCATTGTGGTAAGGATTCTGGTTCCATAAAAGGAGCGGGGTTAAAAAGTGCTCCGGCCATGGCCATGCCTAAAATAGCACCAAAATAGAGTTTAAAGAGTAGCATACAGGCATCCATGATGCGTGCGGTGCCTGAAATGAGATCTCGAGCGGCGAGTTCTGCCAGTCCCAGTGTGAGGGCGAGCCCCGGCACAAAAATAATAATACCAGATAAGATGACCACAGGAATATTGATGTAGTGATCAAATTGTGCCATTGCACAGCTGAAGATGGCGCATAAAATGGCTGCGAGAGGTTCAAGCATTTCCGCCATACGGGGAGAGCGTTCAGCACGGTAGACTAAGCCATAAACCATAAAACCTAGTATTGCTGATGCCAATACATCACTCCAACTGGTTCCCATTAGCATTGCAAAAGCGCCAGTTGAGGTACCATATGCTAAGAAAGTGAGCCCGACTCCATAAGGATTGGGTTTATTGATAATTTCTTCTAATCTTTCCAGGGCTTCGGTGAGACTACGTTTGCCAGAGAGGAGTTCTTCGACTAATTCATCGGTTCTTGCTAAAGCACCGAGATCTAACTCTCCTGGATTCACTCGAGCAAGGTGGTTATATTCTTGTTCAGTATCATGTTGTAATACAAATGTCATGCTCGTAGGGGAAATCAAAAAATAGCCTTCGATCCCCAATAAATGAGATACAGATTGTAAGTGTGCTTCGAGTCGGTATGCAGGCGTGCCAAACTTATGTAAAGCTTTTCCTAATTTTATGATAAATTTGCGTTTTTTTATAAATTGTTCGTTATCCACTGTTGCTTTTCACTATTATAAAGAAGGGTTGTGATGCGGATCCCGACCATAAATTAAAAGTCGGTGTTAAGTGCTTGCTATTTATACCCGTGATACTTCAAGATGCATGTTTTCAGAGTGCGTAAAAGTGCCTAATTCAAGGCGTATTATTGCCGAAATGCTGATTGCCTTTTAAGATGATACAACGCAGAAGTCGGTGCTTTTACACATTCCCAAAGGGCTGGTTTAAAAGCCTTTTATACTGTGTTATTAAACAACGACTTAGAATGACTAGGCTCGATGTTCAATGCCTTGTCTAAAAGGCTTTTAACTCCAGCTGAATCCTGCAGCTTGAAGTATCACGGGTATAGGTTGGTAATATTACTCTATTTACGTTAGAAAAGGAGAAAGCAATTGTTAATATTATTAACTTAATTTGAAATGGGTTGAGTTAGAAAACAAAATTATTTTAAGAGGGATAGAGATGTCACTTGCTATTACAGGTTTTTATGCCAGTTTGACGGCTTTACTGGTTATTATTTTTGCTTATCGAGTTATCCGATTAAGGCGTGAACATAAAATAGGTGTCGGTGTTGAGGATAATACACCATTACTGATAGCCACTCGAGTGCATGGGAATATGTTAGAAAATGCCCCTTTGACCCTCATTTTGATGATGGCGACGGAAATCAATGGCATGTCACCTACCTTGTTACATTGTTTCGGAAGTGTGTGGATAGTTTCGCGTTTATTACATGCGGTTGGACTTACCTTAGGTAAAGGAGGAGCGCATTTTGGGCGATATTGGGGAACGTTACTGACTTGGTTAGTCATGTTGGGCTTAGTTGTTGTCAATTGCATTCAATTTTTTGATCCTATGTAGCTCGATACTTATGAGCTAGGATGTCTTTAGTCGGGGTGAAGATAAGTTCCAATTTGGGGATCGCTCTTATTTCAGTGTATAATTCGCCCCCCTGAGTGGAAAGGCAAGTGGGCTTTTCTGCTTTGACTCAGATTATTAGGCTTTTTATCTCATGCAAGTTGAATCGACTCTATTTACTTATCCTAAATATTGGGCGGAGTGTTATGGCACTGCTCCCTTTTTACCTATGTCTCGAAAAGAGATGGATCAATTGGGATGGGATAGTTGTGACATCATCATAGTGACAGGTGATGCTTATGTTGATCACCCTAGTTTTGGTATGGCGGTGCTAGGACGATTACTTGAAGCACAAGGCTTTAGGGTTGGCATTATTGCGCAGCCTGATTGGTCGAGTAAAGCTGATTTCATGCAACTGGGGCAGCCTAATTTATTTTTTGGCGTCACAGCTGGCAATATGGATTCAATGATCAACCGCTATACAGCGGATCGACGATTACGCCATGATGATGCTTATACACCTGGAAACGTTGGAGGCAAGCGGCCTGATCGCGCCGTTACTGTGTATACTCAACGTTGCAAAGAAGCCTATAAAACCAGTCCAGTGGTGATTGGTGGTATTGAAGCCAGTCTACGCCGAATAGCCCATTACGATTATTGGTCAGATAAAGTTCGTCGCAGTGTATTGTTTGATTCGAAAGCCGATATTTTAGTGTACGGCAATGCCGAAAGGCCTATTGTTGATATTGCGCATCGCATTGCAGCCGGAGAGTCTGTTGCTGATTTAAATGATATACGGGGTACGGCGGTATTACGTAAAACGCCATTAGAGCAGTGGCGAGGCATGGATTCTCGTAAGCTTGATCAATTGCATAAGATCGAGCCTTTAGCGAATCCTTATGGGGCAGATGATGTAGGTTGCAGTAATTTCTCAGGTCCTAGTGATGCAAAAATATTTGATAATGACAAGCCTAAAGCTATTAGCGTACAGCCACCACGCCCTAAGCCTTGGGAAAAAACCTATGTATTACTACCTGCTTTTGAAAAAGTAATACAAGATAAATACTTATATGCTCATGCTTCACGTATTTTGCATCAAGAAACAAACCCAGGTTGTGCAAGGGCGCTATACCAGCCTCATGGCGAGCGTGCTGTATGGGTTAATCCTCCTGCATGGCCATTAAATACTGATGAGATGGACGCTGTTTTTGATTTACCTTATCAGCGTGTTGCCCATCCGGTTTATGGTAACTATAAAATTCCTGCTTATGACATGATTAAGACCTCGGTCAACATTATGCGTGGCTGTTTTGGTGGTTGTTCATTTTGTTCTATTACAGAACATGAAGGCCGAATTATTCAAAGTCGCTCACAAGAGTCTATTGTGCGTGAAATTGGTGAAATACGAGATAAAGTGCCAGGTTTTACAGGGGTTATTTCTGACTTAGGTGGACCGACGGCGAATATGTATCGTTTGGGGTGCAAGAGCGAGAAAGCCGAGAAAACCTGTCGTCGTTTATCTTGTGTTTTCCCGTCTATTTGTGGTCATTTAGATACGGATCATCAAGCGACAATTGATCTTTATCGTGCGGCACGTGATGTACCGGGTATTAAGAAAATTCTGATTGCATCGGGTGTTCGCTATGATTTAGCCATTGAAGATCCCCGTTATGTGAAAGAATTGGCTAAGCATCATGTTGGAGGTTATTTAAAAATTGCTCCAGAACATACCGAAGAAGGGCCATTAAGTAAGATGATGAAGCCAGGTATGGGCACATACGATAAGTTTAAAGAACTGTTTGATAAGTATTCCAAAGAGGCTGGCAAAAAGCAGTATTTAATTCCTTATTTTATCTCTGCGCATCCTGGTACGACCAATGAGGATATGGTGAATCTGGCGCTATGGTTAAAGGGGGAAAAATTTAAACTGGATCAGGTACAGAACTTTTATCCTTCTCCTATGGCTAATGCCACAACGATTTATCATACTGAGTTGAATTCATTAAAAAATGTTAAGCATACTAGCGAGACAGTTTCGGTGCCGAAAAAGGGAAGGCAACGCCGATTGCATAAAGCCTTACTGCGTTATCATGATCCTGCAGGTTGGCCGCTTATTCGAGAAGCGCTTGTTGATATGAATAAAGCACATTTAATTGGTAATGGCGCGAATTGCTTAGTTCCTGCTGAAACACGTCATGAACAGCAACGTCATAAGCCTAAAGGAGCAACAAAAGGCAAGCAAGGATTAACGCGTTTTTCACAGGATCAGTTTGCTTCAAAAAGCAGCGATAACAAACAAAGTGCTCGAGCTTCAAACAGAAGTAGCAAGAATAAACAATCCACTATTAAAGGCCAAGCTAGAGCCAATGTTTGGGGGACAACGCCGAAGCATCAAAGGTAAATTGAAATCGGTTAAAGTCAGTTGAGTCGCGCAGCCCAGCTGGCTTTTTTATTTTAAATGGCGATTAAAAGTGGATATTTGTTTCATTAAAAAGATCAGTCTCTTTTGTCAAAAGTAAACTTTTGTCCTGCTAATGTCGCTTCATACATTAAGCCGCCTTTAGCCAGTGTAAAGGTGGCCATACCATTAACATAAGAAGCGGCGGCCGCCGATTTTCCTGCGCTAGCAGAATTGCCTGTTGTGCTGGTTTGCGCATTGGCGCCAATAACAATGGCGACGGCAGAGGCTTGAGCACTGAATTCAAAATTCCCACTGGTGAATTTTTGATACGCATCTTCATTTTTGAAGAAAATGATTTCACTATAGGCTTGTCCGCCGAGCTGAAAGCCGACAGAGAGTTGTGTCATGGTGGTATCACCTGTGATCCTATCATTTTTGTAGACATGACCCTCACCATAGGCGCCTCCAACAACAAAACCTCCTTTACCTACGGTAGGAAAAAGGGCGTAACCGTAGGCAGTATTAAAGAAGTGACGTGTCTCTTTTGCTTTTTTGAAGTTGCATATGGCTTTTTGATAAGAATCATCTATTCGGTAGCAATCATTTTCATTATTGCTATTGTTGGCTAACGCTTGTGTCGTAAAAAAGAGACTTAACATCATCAAGAATAAGGCAGTCGTTTTTGACATAAGGTGTTTCATTGCTGTCTCCAAAATAAAATGTGAGCATTAAGCATACGCACAGCTTAGCTAAAAATGAACAGCCATTGATTAAAAAGTGATCTTTATGCGGGTTATTTTTCAACATGTCAGCCCTGATTCAGCGATATATAGCGTTGAATAATGGGGTCATACACCCTAACTCTTGTTTATTACTTGATGTATAAAGTCGAGTTCCTCTTCAGTAAGTAAGTGAGCTTGTGTTGTTGCCGAAAGAGCGATTGGATTCATTGATGACTGATTTTGATCTCTCATATAAGCTATATCGGTCATTTGTTTTAAGCCATAAAATGCCAGTATGTATAAAGATATTAACAAAATGATTTGAGTTAATAGTAAATTAAAGACGGTAATCCTATTATCAGTATAAAAAGGAAGCATAAGTAATAGATTTATGACCAGCCAATTCATGATAAGAGCAAAAGTTAAAATGAGTAACCATTTAAATTTTATATGGTGTAATGCTGAATTTTCCAGTGGACTTTTACTGAGTAATAATTTATTTAATAGTCTGAATATTAAAATAAAATAAAAAACCGCTTGAAGGCTCAATAATCCAGGGAAAACAATAAAAATAATATTGAAATTTTTTACTATTCCAATATTTTCAAATGAATTAACGGCTATAAATCTATGGTTACTCAAAGTTAGCACAAGCAGAATAACAATACCGACAGTGGGATAGAAATGTTTCCAATTGAAGTTATCATGACTTGACGATGTTACATGCTCCTTACAGTATAAGTACATTAATGGCATGAATAAGAAATAAATAGGCATGATAAGTGTAAACAATATATTAATAGGGATAGATGTGTTGTGTTGACTGATGAGCCCAGTGAAAAAATACAGCGCCAATAGCCCTGTTATATAGGTGAGTAAATGATGTTTTTTTGTTCTAGGTTGATGAATAAAGCGAATGTAAGTACAAAGTATTAAGCAATGAAGCCCGCCTAGTAGTGGGAGCCAAAGATAAGCTTGGAAGAAAAACGGATTGAATTCATTCATTATGAGCATTGGTTATTAATGTCATTACGGGCTTATATAATATTAAATAGAAACAATAATATAAACCTATATATAAATAATTTTCATATGTTTATATTATGGTGATTTCTATAAATAATTTGTTTTTTAATAAAGCAGAGTGGTAATAAAGTTTCAATTGTATAGTGATTGTTAGAAAATTATTTTAAACAATATACTATGATTTTTATAGTTGAGATTTTTATATGTATTTTGATTACTTGCGTTTAATTGATCCAAGGAAGATAGAATGAAAATTATTGCCATCATTATTATTGTCTTAATAGGGGTTTATCTTTATCGGCGAAATAAAGCCATTTCAACGCCAGAGGCGACTGTTAACGATGATTCTTCTCAGTTTAATGAGAAATCAGAAGGTTTATCGACGCCTAAATTTGAAGAGCTGGTTCAGGACTCGAAGACAGAGTCTCAGGCAGTCTTTGATACACAAACCTTTATGCTTTTTGATAAAGCGAATGATCGGCTTAAAAAGCATGTTGATAATATCGAGCAAGCTGAAATATTGGAAGATGAATATAGGGCTATGATAGCGGCGATCGCTGAATGTTATAAGCAAAAGAAAGATATGGAATATGTTAAATTTGGCGTAAGTTTATCATCTGCTTTTTTATGTTTATGTGAGAGGATCAGTAAAGATGGATCTTTGATAGATTTGAAAGGTGTCAGCTTTATGCAGTTAGCCACTTTACTTAATGATAAAGGAGATTTTGATGAGGCCATTGCTATGTGCCAGCAAGCAATGGATTATGGATTAACTGATGGGACTGTGAGTGGTTTTTCTGGTCGTAAAAGTCGAATAGAGAAAGCAAAAATGAGAGATGAAAAATAGTGATTAAAATTAATACCACCAAAGATCAACAGGTTCTGGTTTATCGAGTATACTGAGACTGCCGAGAAGGATGACTTCTTAAAATTGCCGCAGTTGACTCGAGTATGACAACGACCTTTTGAGTCGCAAGCTAATTTGTCTGCTTTCGCTCGAAAATCGACCTATGATGAAGCGGGAATAATAATGTCTTGCAGCAGTTGAGAAGAATGATATGAACATAAAAGCAATACAGCTTAATGAAGTACAATTAAGCTTATCTATTTTGGCGAATGTGGATTTTGAGCATTTTGCCGATTTTGCCGAGCCATTGGTCAGACAATTAGATTGCCATGTTATTGAGCGGCAATGGGGAGCCGATCGCCATCAATGGTTATTGGATTTTGAAGGCTGCCAGCTACAATTACATTATGAATTTTATGGTGATATATGTTGGCTGTCGGTGTCAAAAGAGGAAGATATTGAGGTGCTCATCTATTTAGCTGGGCAACTAAAACCTTATGTTGCGCTAAATGAGTGAAAGAATAAACATGAATAAACAAGGGCTAAATGTGCCAGTACAAAGCGAGTTTCATTACCAAGCCTTGACACCGGATCTTATTTTAACGGCTATAGAATCATTAGGTATTTATCCTGAAACTGGGTTGTTGGCATTGAACAGTTATGAAAATAGAGTGTATCAATTTCGGTGTGATCGTGGTCAGCGTTATGTGGTGAAATTTTATCGTCCAGAACGTTGGAGTACTGAGCAAATTCAAGAAGAGCATGACTTTTCAGTGGCTTTAGTGGCAGAAGAAGTACCCATTGCAGCACCTGTTATGATTAATAATCAATCCTTGCATGTGTATGATGGGTTTAAATTTGCGTTATATCCTTCTATTGGTGGGCGCTCATTTGAAGTGGATAATCTTGAACAGCTCGAAATGGCGGGACGATTTATTGGACGGATCCATCAATATTCATCACAGAAGGTGTTTCAATATAGGGATAGAATGTCACCTCAATTATTGGGAGATGAGTCATTAGCTTGGTTAAAAGCTTCTGGTCATGTTCCAGAAACTTTAAGTCAGGCGTATTTTACTGTTGTTGAGCAAGTGCTTGAAAAAGCCCGTGGCCTATGGGAAAGCGTTGAGGTATCAGAGATACGCTTACATGGAGATTTACATCCAAGTAATATTTTATGGACCCCTAATGACGGCCCAAGTTTTGTGGATCTAGATGATGCACGAACGGGGCCTGCCATACAAGATTTGTGGATGTTGCTTTCGGGAGATAGGCCGCAACAATTGATGCAACTTGAAGTGATTTTGGAAGCATATGAAGAATTTTGTGACTTTGATACACGGCAATTAGCGTTAATCGAACCATTACGTGCGATGCGCATGTTGCATTATAACGCTTGGTTGAGTCGGCGTTGGCTTGATCCTGCTTTTCCAATGAATTTCCCTTGGTTTGGGCAGGATAAGTATTGGGAGCAGCAAATTTTAGCGTTTAAAGAACAGCTCGCTGCATTGAACGAGGCGCCATTGAGTTTAATACCTCAATACTAAAGCCCAGTTGACTCAGTCAGTAATATATTATTACGGTTTTGAAATACAGTGCAAAGCACACTATGATATGCTGCAATTGAACATTATTTTATTTGAAGTCGACAAGGAATAAGCATGAAAAAAGCATTCATTATTGCAGTGGCATTACTGATGACACCTTTGCTATCAATCGCTGATACTGCGCCAGTTAAACCTGATGTTTCTAAGCCTGTAGTAACATCAAAATATAAAGAAGGTGTACATTATACTGTGATTAATCAAGGGCCTGCTACAAGCAAGCCTGAGATTACGGAGTTTTTCTCTTTCTATTGTCCCCATTGTTATACTTTTCAAAAAACGGAAGTACCAAAAATTAAGAAGCGTTTACCCGCAGGTGTGACGTTTAAACAAGTGCAAGTTGACTTTTTAGGCGGCAAAGGAAAAGGCGGCGTGAACATGGGAGATGTCATGGCTCGTGCTTTTGCGGTTGCTCAGCTGTTAAAGGTTGAAGATAAAATTGAGCCTGCTATCTTTTCTGCCATTCATGATAAAAGACAACGTTTTACGAGTTTAGATGACGTCAGAGCATTATTTGTGGCTAATGGGGTCGATGGGGCTGAATTTGATGCGGCTGCTAACTCTTTTATGGTCAATGCGCAAATGGCACAAATGGTTCGCGAAACGAAAGATGCGGGTATTAATGGTGTGCCGACATTGATCGTTAATGGTAAATATCGTGTCGAAACCGGTGCGATTAAATCTTATGATGACATGCTCAACATTGCTTTTTATCTTACCACTCTGAAATAAGCACTGTGAGTTAAGCCCTTTTACTCTTTAAAAAGAAGCCATTTGGCTTCTTTTTTTATCTATTTGTCTAACAGCTTAATGTGAATCAATCTTTTATATTGTTACCTTATTTTATTGAAAACTAAATGAATTAGAAAATATTGTTTGATGATAGTGATCGTTAAGCAATGTCTGGTTCTTAGTTATACGAGTATTTTGGAAGCATATAATGAAGAAGATTTTTTGGTTTATGGTGACTTTGTTATCCATGACGTTGAATGTGTTAGCAACAGAGTATAAAGAAGGTGTGCATTATACGGTTATTCGTGAACAGCCATCTTTAACGCCCGAAATTACCAGTTTTTTTTCATTTTATTGCGGGCATTGTTATCAATTTTCTCAGATGGAAGTGCCAAAAATGAAAGCTCAGCTTCCTCAGGGGGTGAGCTTTAAGCAAGTACAAGTTGCCGCTGTGGGAGGGGCAATGGGGGAAGAAATGACTAAAGCCTTTGCCATTGCGCAATTATTGAATGTGGAAGACGTTATTGAAGGGGCGTTATTTCGTGCTGTGCATGAGCAGAAGGTACGTTTTACTCAATTAGATGATATTAAAAAAGTCTTTGTTGACAATGGCGTTGATAGTGCTGATTTTGATGCCGCTGCAGCATCTTTTATGGTCAGTAGTAAAGTCGCTCAAATGAAACAAGCGGTAACAGAGGCAGGTATTGTAGGCGTGCCGACGTTAATTGTTAATGGCAAGTATCGCATCGAAACTGGAGCTATTAAATCTTATGATGAAATGAGGCAAATAGCCTATTATTTAACAGGGTTGAAGTAGGGCCTAAAAGAAAAAAGCCGTACTTCATTTTTGTGAGAAGTACGGCTATAAGCGTTATTCGCTCAATATTACCCTGAGTAACTCATGAAATTTAACAGAGAGTCATTTTTTTGGCAAGCGCCATTTTCTTATTTATGCGAACTATTTATCTGATTGGTAAGGTTAAATTGATTTTTTATGCTGTAAACATGATTAAATTTAGTTTTTGTTTGTAAAAAGTGCAACTCACCTTCTATTGTTAGTGTCGAAGAATAAGAAAGACGTTAAGTGATATTCAACATGTATTTTGCGTTTTTGAAATGTGTTAATTTTAAATCATTATAGGAGGCGTTTTATGAGGGTATTTCCCGTTTATGCACCAAAATTGATTGTTAAACACGTGCGGATTTTTTTGAAAGGATCCATTTGGATCAGAGGATTAGGAAGATTAGAGTTTGCAAAGGGGAAAGTGTTATTACCAAAGAAAAGCCTGCCAAGTGTTCAGCAGGCTATTAATGAACTCAATGAGCTAATTGAGTTGCAAAACCTTGAAGCACAAGCAAGCTAATAATTAGCTAACCTCTTCATTGAGTAAACCAACTAATCCGGTCACTTTCTCATTCCAAGAAGTGAGCTCTTGTTGCAAATGTTGGTTTTTCTCTATTAATGACTTACTTGATTGTCTTTCTTCTTCAAGCTCCATTTTCAATAATTCAATGGTTTCAAGGGCAGTTTGGATTTTAGTTTCTAGTTTTGATAATAATTCAAGGCTCATGGGAGTTCCTTTTGTGTCAAGATTACAAATACTGATTCTAGCAGTGAGACAGGCGTAGTGAATAGCCAATTCTTTCAAGTGATGAAAAAAAGTTCAATAAAGGGTTTTTATGCCAAAAAAAACCCCTTTTAAGGGGCTTTGTCATGATGGTTCTTTTTAGAAGCGATAATCTACGCCGAGATAGACTTGTTGTGAATTATCAAAAGAGAAAGCGCCTTCAGAGTAATCTTGTTTTAAGTAGCGGTAACCGACTTCGGTACTTAATTTGGAATCGAGTTTATATTGTAAACCTGTTTGACCACCCCATACGAATCGATTTACTGAATTGAGATAAGGTGTATCAGGACTGATGTGGTTCACACCTGCTGTTGCGCCGACAAACCAGTTTAATTTTTGATCGCTAGAAACGGGAATAAGAAAATCGTAAGAGACAAGTCCCATTTGCTGCTTTGCAAAATCATCATCATTAAAAGAATAAGTCAAATATAGACGTGCTTCTTCGTTGATGTAAGTACCTGCACGTAATTGATGGGTTGGATCATTTACATTTTTTGAATAACCACCACCGACGTCATAATTATTTTGTTGGTTACCGTAAGCGGCACCGACGAAATTATTGGCTGCCATGGCTGGAATAGAAAGCGTTGCTGCAACTACAGATGCTAAAACAAGATATTTTGTTTTCATCATTGACTCCGCGATATTATTAGACCTTTTTTCTCGCAACATCATAGGAGAGAGCAGCTGAATAATGACTGAATATTTTACTCATTGAATTTTAATGTTTTTTAGCTATGTTAATCAGTTGGGTTTTAAATGTATGGCCATGTTAATCCATTGCTTGGTATGGTTTATTCTTTGTGATATGAATATAGAATGATGTGAGGTAGTTAACGATCTTATTTACCTGATATTTTTCTTATTTAAGTTACAAAAGAAACGACAGAGTAATGCTTTCTGCTTGACTTTCGGCGTGAGGCTACATAGTCTGCGTTACATTGATTAAGGTGGTATTTCATGCAAATAAGTTACAATTTAAAGTCAAACAGTGAGCGTCGACAAACCGCTTTTGAACCTAAAGATAATGTTGGTTTTGGTGAGCTAAGAACTGATCATATGTTTTTAATGGATTTTAGGGATGGGCAATGGATTAATCCTCGAATTGTGCCCTATGCGCCTTTTGAAGTCGCTCCTGGCGCGATAGCACTCCATTATGGTCAGTCAGTGTTTGAGGGAGCCAAAGCATTTCGTCATAAAGATGGTGAAATTTACACTTTTAGGTTGGATAAGAATGCTGAGCGTTTAAATCGTTCAGCGGATATTCTGTGTATGCAAGGTGTGCCAGAGGCAATGCAACGAGCAGGCATTGAGGCATTGATTGATATCGACAGATTATGGTTTCCAATGCAAGATGATGCTTGTTTATATATACGCCCATTTATTTTTGCAACAGAAGATCGTTTGTCCGTTTCTCCTAGTGAGCAATATACGTTTTGTGTGATTTTAAGCCCGAGTGGCCCTTATTACAAAGCAGGCTTTAATCAAGCGATCCGTTTGTTGATCAGTGAGCGTTTTCATCGTGCGGTATCTGGGGGGACTGGCGCATCAAAAGCATCGGGTAATTATGCTGCTTCTTTAAAAGCGGGGAAAGTCGCGGCTGAATATGGTGCGGCTCAAGTGTTATATTTAGATGCAACTAACCAACAAATAGAAGAAGTGGGGGCGATGAATCACTTCCACATATTAAAAGATGGTACTGTGATCATTCCTACTTTTACTGATACGATTTTAAAATCCATTACGTCAGAATCTATTTTAGAGTTAGGCCGCTTACTTGGTTGTGAAGTTAGGCAAGAAACAGTCATGCTGGAGAAATTTATTCAAGACATCGAATCTGGAGAAATTATCGAAGCGGGCGGTTTTGGCACTGCAGCGGTAGTGGCGCCTGTTGGCTCCTATATTTTTGAAGATAGGCGAGTATTGACCGTTGGTGATGGTAGTGTCGGAGAACATACCAAGCGAATTTATAAGGTTTTGACTGATATTCAAAAAGGGTATATTCAAGGCCCAAAAGATTGGCTTGTTAAAGTGGCAAGAAAAGAAAACAGTGCTTGTGCTGCATGAATTAGCTGGAATCAAAAGCCTTCAGTGATGAAGGCTTTGTTAGGCTCACTTTGTGCGGGTTTAAAAATACGTTATGCTGCGTTGTCTGTTTTCGATATAGAATAATTATTAGCGTCAAACAGACGCGACCGCCATGGATGGTGGGACTGTCTGTTAATGCAGGAGCAATTAAAGACCTTACCTACCGCATTTTTAATTCCCGCTGAATGATCACTTATTTACTTAGATTGGTATTAAATAGACTTTTTTTGATCTTCGATTGCTTTATCATTGCTTGCTGACAGCCTTTGATGTGCATCGATTAATTGGTGTAATGTTTCATCTTTTTCTTTCCAAATTTCATTGAGCCAGCGTTGAAACTCTACACGGTACCGAGGGTCTGAAAAGTATCGTTTATCGTCTACTTGCGGTACAGGTAAAACACGAATGCGAATGGTGATTTTTTTTACTCGACCATGCATGACTTCAACTAAGGCGTTTTTATTGATCGCTTCTGGATACAAAAGTGTGATATCGAGTACATTGGTAAACTGCTCTCCCATTGCACTCAGAGTAAAGGCTATTCCGCCAGCTTTAGGTTTTAATAAATGTCGATAAGGTGAATTTTGACGGGCTTTTTTTTGTTCAGTAAATCGTGAGCCTTCAACATAATTCATGATAGAGGTGGGTATATGGCGAAACTTTTTGCAAGCTCGCCGTGTTGCTTCCAGATCTTTTCCTTTAAGCTTTGAATTTTTCTTTAGTTTGCGTGGACTGGAGCGATTCATAAATGGCATGTCTAAAGCCCAGCAACCTATTCCTAGTAATGGAACAAATAATAGTTCTTTTTTAAGGAAAAATTTAAGCATAGGGATGTGATTACGCAATATGTAAGTTTGAACCGCAATGTCAAATCCGCTTAAATGGTTACTAATTAATAAATACCAAGCGTTTTTATCTAAACTTTCTAACCCTTCAATATCCCACTCAATATCAGCAAGTAGAAATAAAGTGCCCCCATTGCATGTGGCCCAAGCCCACATAAATCGATTCATTATTTTCGAGATAAAAATACGTCCAGAATTAAATGGCATAATCAGCTTAATGAGTCCTCCTATGAGAATAAGGCTGCTCCAAATGGTTGTATTAATAATTAATAATACAGCACTTATTAAATATAGAAGTGGGCCGGGTAAAAAGTTAAGCATTGATTATCTCACCTCTTTATTTGAAGTCTCTTGTTGGGACATGATGGTTAATTGTTCATCTTTTCTTTTCCAGATCTTATTCAGTTCCGCTTGAAAATCAATCTTAAATTGACGATCTTTGCTATAATCGCCACGCATTTTACTGTCAATGTCAGTGACTTTGATATGCACGTTGACTTGTTTGACTTTACCTGAGATATATTCCCAATATGTTGGACTGCCTTCAGGATAGTGAATAGTGACGTCGACTAATTTGTGGATTTGTTCTCCCATCGCTGCAAGAGCGAAAGCCAAGCCGCCCGCTTTTGGTTTGAGCAAATGGGTAAAAGGTGATGCTTGTTTGGTGTGTTTATTTTTATTAAAACGCGTTCCTTCGACAAAATTCATGACACTAACAGGTTTTGTTTTAAATTTAGAACAAGCTTTTTTTGTTATTTCAATATCTTTACCCTTCAACTTTGGATTTTTCTTTAATTGAGACGGGCTATAGCGCTTCATAAAAGGAAAATCCAGTGCCCACCATGCCAACCCTAGTACTGGAACAAAAATGAGTTCTTGCTTTAAAAAGAATTTTAAAAAAGGAATACGATGGTTCAATATACGTTGCAAAATTAGAATATCGACCCAAGACTGGTGATTTGCGATGACCATATACCATTCTTTCTTGCTAAGAGTTTGTTCACATTCAAGATTAATTTTCACTGGGTGGAATATTTTCTCTATGATGCCGTTGAAGCTTATCCAAGAGCTGGCTGAAAAGTCGATGAGATAAGTGCATGCTGTGCGTATGACCTTGATAGGAATGAGTTTGAACAAACTTATGATGAGAATGGGTACGATCCAGAAAAGTGTATTTAGTGTATATAACGAAAAGGCCAAACAGCCTGTGATCCCTGATACGAACGAACCCATTTAATATTGCCTCGATAAAAATTGGAGACCTATGGTACTCGTAGTCGCTTCTAGGCTCAATCATGAAATGTAAATCTGTTCAAATATTAAGCTTTGATGAAATATTTGCTTGGTTATTGGACATTGTCTTTTAATTTATTTTTCACTCTATCAATAATGAATGGTTTAGGCTTTTAAATTGTGAAGCAATTTATCTATGGCTCGGTAGCTCAAGGCTTGGGCAATATGAGAGCGATCAATGTTTTTGACCTGTTTCAGATCGGCAATTGTTCTAGCAACTCTCTGTATTTTATGATAACTCCGTACGGATAATCCTAGTTTATTGAGTATTTCTTCTAAATAAACCAAATCGGCAGGATGAAACCAGTTGCTTTTTTTGAGTTGGGTTCCCGTGAGCTCATTGTTGAATATGCCTGAACGTTCAAGCTGTATTTCGCGAGCTTGCTGTACCCGCTTGGCGATGACTTTACTGGTTTCTTGTTGAGAGTACGAATTATTTAAGGTGCCAAGAGGTAATTTAGGAACATCTAATGTTAAATCAAATCTATCTAAAAAAGGGCCTGATAATCGGGATAAATAACGTAATATTTGATCTGGGTTGGCTCTTGGATTGTTGATATCTCCGCAAGGGCTGGGATTCATTGCTGCAATGAGTTGAAATTGACTGGCATAGGTCAATTTGGCGGCAGCGCGCGAGATGACTATTTCACCTGTCTCCATAGGTTCTCTGAGGCAATCGAGCACTTTTCGAGGAAATTCGGCAATCTCGTCTAAAAATAATACGCCTTTATGAGCCAAAGATATTTCGCCCGGCTGAGGAATACTGCCACCGCCGATAAGTGATATGGCTGAACTGGTATGGTGTGGGTTACGGAATTTTCGTAAAAAGAATGTATCTTTGTCTATCGTCAGGCCAGCAACAGAATATAAGGTGGCAACTTCTAAGGCTTCTCGGTAATTCAAATTAGGTAAGATGCTTAATATTCTGCAGGCTAACATGGTTTTACCTGTTCCTGGTGGCCCCATCATTAATAAATTGTGATTGCCGGCCGCGGCAATTTCTAAGCCTAATTTTGCTTGTTGTTGACCAAGAATATCGCTTAAGCAACCCGCATTTTTTTTCGGTTGTTGAGTGGATATCTTTTGCCAATGTATTTCCTCTTCTATGCTGGGTAGGTGAGTTTGTCCATGCAAAAAAGCGCAAAGTGATTGCAGTGTGCTAGCAAAGTAGACTTTGTTATAGCCGACTAAAATTGCATCTTGTTGATTGTCTATTGGCAGCACAATATCAACTTGCTGTTTTTGTGCTGCAACGATAACGGGAATAAGGCCTTGACAAGGACGTACATGACCGGAAAGTGCGAGTTCTCCGATAAACTCGATGTGTGTGAGGGAGCTTAGCGGTATTTGTCCTGATGCGGCCAAAATGCCGATAGCAATGGGGAGGTCATAGCGTCCTCCGTGTTTAGGGAGATCGGCTGGGGCTAAATTGACTGTGATTCGACGGACTGGAAACTCAAAACCTGTATTAAGAATAGCACTGCGCACTCTTTCCTTGGATTCTTTGACTGAGGTTTCTGGTAATCCCACTAAGTTAAAAGCAGGTAAGCCATTACTTAAGTGCACTTCAACGGTAATTGATGGGGCATCAACACCTTTATTTGCTCTTGTTTTAACACAAGCAATTGCCATAAACTCATCCCTTTATTGATGGCTATGTGTTTTTTTAGAGTGTAGTTGCTGTTTCATTTTTTTATCTTTTATTTTTTATGAGTCGATAATCTACATAAATTTACATAATAATATACAAGAGGAAAAATGGGTGAGGCGTTATGCATAATGCATTGATTATAAATAATTTTGTGTCGGTTTCAATATAAATGAATACTTACAATTTAGCGCTTCATCTCATCGTAGAAATGTTATAATAGCTAACGTATTTATAGCGCTTAGGCTGTTGGTATGTTTGCTTCAAAACATGATAGTTACTTTTTTAAAACCAGTGATAATGTGACATTGCATTACATTGATAAAGGTCAAGGCCAAGTCATTGTGATGATCCCAAGCTGGACCATGAGTACGGTGCAATATCGACATCAAACTGCGATATTAAGCAAAAAATATCGAACGGTTGCCATTGATATGCGAGGTCATGGTCAGTCAGAATATGTCGATTATGGCTATAAAATGTATCGGTTTGCAAAAGATGTACATGAATTAATACTGCATCTTGAATTAAGTAACGTGATTCTGCTTGGGCATTCTATTGGCGCAGGTATTGTGTATTGTTACTGGGATTTGTTTGGTGGAAGTCGATTAGCGAAACTAATCTTAGTTGAAAAGGCGGCTACATCTATGATGAATACTAAGTGGACGCTGAAGCAAAAAATGCAATATGGCGCCATATTAGACTCTAAATCTACAATGACTATTAGTAACCAATTTGCGGGAGAAGAAGGTAAAAAATATAAATTTAATTTTGTACACTCGTTGTTTTCAAAAAAACTGCCGACAATAGAAAAAACATTGATTTTAAAGGCAAGTATGCATGTTCCCAACAAAGCCTCTGCGACGCTTTTTTACAGTAACGCCTATCAGGACTGGCGTGATCTTTTACCTAGGATCTCGCTGCCAACTTTATTAGTTGTAGGTAGAGCAGGGTTAGTTTCGGTGGCATCGCAAGAATGGTTACAACAACAAATAAGTGGCGCTCAACTGGTTATTTTTGAAAAAGAAGAAGGTGGCAGCCACTTTCTTTTTATTGAAAATTATAAGAAGTTTAATCGGGTTGTGGATGAGTTTATTCAAAATACGGATAGTGGTATCTAAGGTGTTAATATGAATACTTCTTCAGAACATGGTTATTTTTATACATCAGATAAGGTGAAATTACACTACATTGATAGAGGTCAAGGCCAAGTTATTGTGATGATCCCAAGTTGGACCATGAGTACGGTGCAATATCGACATCAAATCGAGGCTTTAAGCCAAAAGTATCGCACGATTGCAGTGGACATGCGGGGTCATGGAGAGTCTGAATATGTCGATTATGGCTATAAAGTGTATCGTTTCGCAAAAGACGTGTATGAGCTTTTGCTTCATTTGAAGCTAGACAACGTCGTTCTGTTAGGCCATGTGGTTGGCGCGACAGTTATTTATTGTTACTGGGATTTGTTTGGCGCAGAACGTGTTGCTAAACTGGTGCTGGTGGACAAGGCTGCAACTATGGTCATTAATTCAAAATGGACACGGGAAGAAAAAGAGAATTTTGGTGCCGTTTTGGATCCTAAATCTGCCATCGATATTACCAATCAATTAGCCAGTGAAGCAGGAGAGAAGTATAAATATAATTTTGTACACTCTTTATTTTCAAAAACACTGTCAAAAGATGAACAAGATGAAATTATGGCGACCAGTATGAAGTTGCCAAATAAAGAGTCCGCTAGTTTATTTTACAGTAATGCGCATCAGGATTGGCGAGATCTTTTACCTCGAATAAACATACCCGTGCTATTGATTGTTGGTCGAGCAAGTGCGGTTTCTGTCTCCTCCCATCAATGGCTGCAACAACAAATACCCAATGCGCAATTGGTGGTTTTTGAAAAAGAAGAGGGTGGTAATCACTTTGCTTTTTTAGAAAATCCTGAAAAATTTAATCAAGTGGTTGATGATTTCATTCAAGAGCCTTCTTAGGAGGAAGCATGAAACCACTGACGATTTTGCCCGAGGATCATGGTTATTTTAATATCTCAGATAAGGTCATTTTCCATTTATTGAAAACCCCAACAAGTTCAATCGTGTGCTTGATGACTTCATTCAAGAGCCTTCTTAGGAGGAAGCATGAAACCACTGACGATTTTGCCCGAGGATCATGGTTATTTTAATATCTCAGATAAGGTCATTTTCCATTTATTGAAAACCCCAACAAGTTCAATCGTGTGCTTGATGACTTCATTCAAGAGCCTTCTTAGGAGGAAGCATGAAACCGCTGACGATTTTGCCCGAGGATCATGGTTATTTTAATACCTCAGATAAGGTCATTTTCCATTTATTGAAAACCCCTACAAGTTCAATCGTGTGCTTGATGACTTCATTCAAGAGCCTTCTTAGGAGGATGCATGAAACCACTGACGATTTTGCCCGCGGATCATGGTTATTTTAGTACCTCAGATAAGGTGAAGCTGCATTACATTGACAAAGGGCAAGGTCAGCCATTGGTGATGTTATCCAGTTGGACCTTGTGTTCACGGCAATTTGAATATCAAATTTTAGGCTTATGTCAAAAGTATCGTGTTATCGCTCTGGACATGCGGGGGCATGGGCAATCTCAACAAGTGGACTATGGTTATAAAATTTATCGTTTTGCTAAAGATCTTCATGAATTTTTTGAATTCTTATCTTTAGATAAGATCACTGCTTTAGGGCACTCCGTTGGTGGCTCTGTTGTGTTATGTTATTGGGAGCTTTTTAATGGGCGAAGACTTGCTAAGTTAGTTTTGCTTGATAGACCTTCACTAACAATTTCTAATCCTAGTTGGACGCCTGAACAAGTAAAGCACTTTGGTGCTGGAATGGATGAAAATACCGCGGTCGAGATCAACAATATGATCGCAGGGAGCGGAGGAGCTCAGTATAAAGGGGTATTGTTAAATTGTATGTTAACACCGCCTATTTCTTTGTATTCCAGACAATGTTTACTGGATTCAAGCCAGATCGTGCCTGAGCAGCAGTCTGCAACCCTTTTTTATGATGATGTTCACCAAGATTGGCGCTCTGTATTGAAAAGGATCAATGTGCCAACGCTTATTATTGCTGGAAGAGCGAGTCCGATTTCGCTGTCATCGTTGCAATGGCTACAAGCGCAAATCAAAGATGCGGAATTGGTTATTTTTGAAGAATATGAAGGCGGAAAACACTTTCCTTTTCTGGAAAATTCCATGAAGTTTAATCGTGTTATAGATAACTTTATGCAACAGGCGTTAGGCGATGCCTAAAGAGGTCAGATGAATTTCTCTCGATTCGCACATCATTATTTTATGACTAATGATAATGTCAGGCTTCATTATATTGATGAAGGTATGGGCACACCGTTAGTCTTATTACATGGTTGGTCACAAAGTAGTGAGCAATATAAATATCAAATTGCTGCCTTAAGGGATAAATATCGCGTCATTGCGTTGGATATGCGAGGGCATGGTTTATCGGAAAAGGTGAGTTATGGCTTTAAAATCTATCGGCTAGCGAAAGATGTGAATGAATTACTTTGTTATTTGAATCTATATAACGCGGTTGTGTTGGGTCATGCCTCTGGCGCTGCGGTGATGTGTTGTTATTGGGAATTATTTCAAAGTGAGCGACTTGCTAAATTGATATTGGTGGATAAAATTCCGGTGTTAACTTCAAACCCCACTTGGTCGCCAACAGAGGTGGCCAGTTATGGCTCCTTTGTGGATTCAGCTTCTTCTATGGAGTTTGTGAATACCTTATTGAGCGAGCAAGCCGATTTGGCCAAAACGATTTTATTACTGAGGCAAATCACTCAAAATATTCAACCTGAGGATAGACAGTTACTCATTGACACTAGTTGTGCCTTGTCAAACCCTGAAGCTGCTGTTCTTCTGTATAATGAATTTCATCAAGATTGTCGCAATGTTATTGGGCGTATTGATATTCCGACCTTAATCATTGTTGGTCGAGGCAGTCCCACACCGGTGAGTTCTCAAATATGGATGAAGACTATGATTAAAGGTTCTCAATTAGTGATTTTTGAAGTCGAGGAAGGGGGAAAGCATTTTACATTTATTGAAAACCCTGAAAAGTTCAATCATGTTGTTGACGGGTTTATTCATTAAGTGTCAACATTTGTATTTGCTCCGTGGCCTTTAATCCATGACCTGTTATGACTCCGACCGTAGTTTGCTCAGGCTTAATAATATTATTTTCAATGAGTGTGCTTATTCCTGCAAAGGCCGTCGCTGAGGTGGGCTCAATGAAAAAGCCTTTTTGCCCCATCTTTATTAAGGCTTGTTTGATCTGTTGTTCTGTGACATCAATAAATTGGCCTTGAGTACGGCGTACAAACTGAATAATCTCAAATATGCGGGAAGATCGAGTGATACGGATCCCCTCTGCTATGGTATTTTTAGGCTTTAATGGGGAATCATCGTTATTAAACTGTTTAACAAAAGGATTGATAGCGGCAGATTGAATGCCGAATAATCTTGGTATTTTGCTGATTTCTCCAGCCCTTAAAAGTTCATTGAAGCCGAGGTAGGCGCCAGCAATCAGGCTGCCATTGCCTGCTGGAACGATGAAATTATCTGGCGCTTGAAAGTTATTTTGCTCCCAGATCTCATAAGCGATGGATTTGACGCCTTCAATAAATAATGGATGCCAATTGTGGCCAACATAATAACTCCCGTGGGTCTGTAGGCTGTTGATTGCTGCATTGGCAACATCTTCTCGCGTACCGTTAATTTCGATACAATTGGCGCCATACATTTTAGTTTGTACTATTTTTCCTGCCGCCGTGCCTGCGGGAAGGAAGACATTCAGTGTTAAGTTGCCTTTGGCGCAATATCCGGCATAGGCTGAGCCACCATTGCCGCTGGAGTCTTCTGCAAAACAGTCGATGCCTTGTTTGGCTAAAGTGTTAATGACCATGGCAGCGCCCCTTGCTTTAAAGGAACCTGTGGGCATTGAGGAGTCCATTTTAACGAGAATGGGAATATTATCCCATAATGTTTCAGGCATAGGTGTGAGGGTTTCATTAAAAGATACAGTGACATCCGCTCTTGTAATGGGGTATGCCTTACAGTAGCGCCAAAGCGAAAAATCATGCTGTATAATATCGTGCTTATTTAACCTTAAGTTATCGTTTTTCAGCCAAAGGGCACCTCCACAGTCACATTTGATACGGGTGGGCTCTGGTAGATAGTGAGTTTGGCATTGCATACACCAATATTGCATCATAGGTCCTCTACTGTTTAGCACTTTATATCATAATGATATTTATAATAAATGCTTTAAATAACTTTTAGGCGAAGCATGTAAGTGCTTTTTAAATACTTGAATAAAGCTGGAGCTGGAGCTGTAGCCCAGATCTAAGGCAACTTGAGTGATAGAAGTATTGGTTTGTAAACGCTCAAGCCCAATTAATACACGTAGTTTTTGTCGCCAATCACTAAAGCCTAATTGGCATTCTTTAATAAAGATACGGTTCAATGTACGAACCGATGCACCCGATAGGGCAGCTAACTCGGGTAAGGTTCGATTATCGGCAGGATTTTTTTGTAGTATTTGGCAGATCGTTTTGAGGCGAGGATCGCTTGGCCAAGGTAAATGCAATGGACTCTCAGTAGCATGCTTTATTTCCTCAATGATCAAAGTCATCATGGCTCGGTCAATATGATCGGTATGGTACGGTTGTTGCCATGCATTGCAGCCACGAAGAATGAGCTCTTTTAAAAAATCAGAGACTTCAATCACTTTGATCTTATTACCGATTTCTTCCCCTAATTCATCACTTATATGTAAGCTTCGATAATCCACAGTTGATAAATTATTGACTTGGTGTGTGATATATTTTGGCAGCCAAACGGCTCTTTGTGGAGGGATAACAAAACTTTGATTGTCGGCAATGATGTTCATGGTGCCTTTAACGGCATATTGTAATTGGCACCACGTATGATGGTGAGGTGTGCCTATCGTATTGGCCTCATGGGTGGCGACAATACCTTCCATTGGGTGTTGCATGACTTTTTTAAGCTTAAAGGGGTAGGGCGTCATGTTGGCTATTCCTCATGAATATATCAAAGGAGTGGATTCAGTATGGCGTATTTGATAAATAATACGTCATAATTAATGAAGTTTGCCACATTATTTCTCAGTAGACTGCTTACTATTATCTTATAACTTAGGAATAGAAATGAAATATAGGGATAAGAGCCAGCCTCAAGAGAGTCTATTACAGGATAAAGCCACTCAACAATTTTTGTTGATCAGTGCCATTTGTGTGGCGATTACTTTCTCTGTTTGGCAAGCATTACTGAATAACTTCAGTGTTGAGCTGGCCAGTTTTACAGGGACAGAAATTGGTATATTACAAACCTTGCGGGAAGTTCCCGGCTTTCTCGCCTTTGGCGCCGTATTTTTATTGTTGTTATTAAAAGAGCAATATTTAGCTGTGGTGTCTCTTGCAATATTGTCTGTTGGGGTCGGTTTAACGGGTTTTTTTCCAAGCAGTTATGGCTTATATGCCACGACTATTGTGATGTCTATAGGCTTTCATTATTTTGAAACCATAAATACATCTTTGCAGATCCAGTGGCTAGGAAAAAAAGAAGCGCCTGCTGTGATGGGGAAAATATTAAGTAAAACGGCAATGGCTGCTTTGCTTACATTCAGCATCATTTGGTGCGCCATGGAGTTTTTGCAGATGCCTTATTGGCTAGTGTATTTGATCGCGGGCGTATTAGGTTGTGCTATGGCACTTTATTTATTTATTTGCTTTCCATTATTACCGCAAAAATCAGTTCAACATAAACATTTAGTGTTAAGGAAGCGTTATTGGCTGTATTACGCCTTAGTGTTTATGAGTGGAGCACGTAGACAAATATTTGTGGTGTTTGCAGGCTTCTTGATGGTGGAAAAATTTGGTTTTTCGGTGGAGAACATGGCCATGTTATTCATTATTAATCAAGTTGCAACAGTTTGGTTAGCGCCTAAGATTGGTCGTGTTGTAGGGCATTTTGGCGAGAGAAATGTATTACTGGTTGAGTATACGGGCTTGATAGTGGTGTTTATCGCTTATGGACTGGTGGATAATCATTGGGTCGCATCAAGCTTATATGTTATTGATAATATTTTCTTTGCTATGGCTATAGCCACAAAAACTTACTTTCAAAAAATCGCGTCGCCTGAAGATATTGCCTCAACCTCTGGCGTTTCATTTACCATTAATCATATAGCGGCGGTTATCTTGCCGGTTTTTCTTGGTATGGTATGGATGGTGAGCCCTGCTTTGGTATTTTACATTGGTGCAGGAATGGCTGTGGTGTCTCTTGGGCTAGCTTTATTGGTGCCACATATGCCTAAACCTGGTAATGAGTCTTTATTTAAATCTGCTTCTAGCGTAGCAAGGGCTTAGATTTTATTTTTATAGACAAAATCAAGAATGGTGAAGCTTAGCCTCACCTTTTAGTTTTATAACTGACGTGTTTCTATTGGCTTTTAGTTACTTTGAGCGCCAGTCTCTTGAGCACAGTCCGTATAAATAATCATCAACATATTGGCCGCCAATGAGGGTATTCTGCTTTAAATGTCCCTCTCGTATAAAGTTTGCTTTTTCTAGCAGTTTATAGGAGCCGATATTGCTAACGGCGCAAGTTGCGACCAGTTTGTTTAGTTTTAAAGTGTCAAAGGCATGTTTGAGAATGAGGGAGAGCGCGGTAAAACCATAACCCTTTCCCTGGGCTGAGGTTTTAAGCATAAATCCGATTTCGGCGATTTTAGCATCGGAATTAGTGATTTTTAACCCTATGCTGCCGAACTTCTCTTGCGTTTCATTATGGTTAATACTCAAAGATAGCCAGTGTTCACTCTCTTTTGTCCAAGGTAGGAGCCTTGTTTCAAAACGGGCTCTCGCCTCTGCTTCAGTGAAAGGATCGTACACATGTTGCATGAGTCTAGGATCGCTTGATAGGTGTAACGCGAGTGGCCAGTCGCTTTCATCATACTGTTTGAGTGTGATTGTTGAACCTACTAAATTCATGTGATTTTGCCCTCTTATTCATGCTGCTTTTACTGACGAGTAAATCGTATCTGTTTCATTCTTTTTATCACAACAATACTATTTTACTAATTGATTAGTAAGTATTTTTAATGTTTTTACTCACTTGAGCTATGCTTAATATATCTCTTCTTCAAGGTGAGTCATCCTATGGCACAAGTAAAGAGTGTGATTAAAGGGTTGTGTTACCCCGAATCTCCTCGTTGGCATCAAGGTGAGCTTTGGTTTACCGATGTGTTTTTAGGGGAAATAAAGGTGCTGGATAGTCATAACAAAGTGAGGGTGGAGGCAGGTTATGACGGAGTATTATCCGGTATTGGGTGGATGCCTAATGGTGATTTTTGTGCGGTATCTGTATTTGAACATAAGGTGTTAAAGAAAGATGGTGAGCAATTTATTGTTTGGGCTGATTTACATGATGAGGAGAGTTTTGCCAGTAATGACATGATTATTGATGAAAGAGGACATGCTTTTATCGGTAATATCAGTTTTAATTATATGCAAGGTGAGGCGCCCAGAACGGGTAATATTAAGCATCTTGATATTGATGGACATTGCACCACAGCCGTGGCTGAAATCGGCACCGCAAATGGAATGGCTATTAGTGCTGATGGTGGTACTTTATTTGTAGCGGAAAGTTTTTCAGATTGCTTAAGTGCCTTTAAATTAGATGCTAAGGGACAGTTATGCCATAAATGGCAAGTGGCCAGCTTTCCAAATGGCAGTTGCCCTGATGGTATTTGTCTCGATGATCAAGGGGCTATTTGGGTCGCTTGCAGTCAGTCTTGTTTTGTCTATAGAGTCAGTTTACAAGGGGAGTATTTGGAGCAAATCAGTTTGCCTGAAGAAGTGCATCCACTGGCTTGCGTATTAGGAGGGAAAGATCGAAAAACGCTGTTTATTATGACGACAAAAACCTTTGATCCTGATGATGCAATATCAAGGCTAACAGGTGAGATATACACAGTTAATGTGGATTTTTCCGGCGTTGGCAGACCTTAAATTCGGCAGATAGTTTGTTATACAATAGAAGGTGATTGAAGTGGATCAATCACTATTGCTTATTATGATACAGGGAGCGAGTTTGCACGTTTTGTGGGGGGCAGTATGAGGCCATGTACTGGAAGATGGCAGCGTAAAGGCGTTAGAAAAATGCCTGCGTATTGTTAAGGCTCTCAATTTGAAGAGGACTTGTTCATTGTGTGCTTTATTTTGTCGGCGGTTTTTGTGCTGACTTAGTGTCGAGCATATTATTAGCCTAAGCGATACTTGTTCTATATTGATTTATTCTATTATTTTCTTCTATTAATTGATGTTTGTAGCGACATAAATTAAGTAGAGATAAATAAAAAGCATTGGCTTCAATTAATGAAGTGCCAGTATTTTGTGTGGAGTTGACCCTCGATGTGTGTAAAACCCTTAAATAATGTTGTAATTCTGTTTCAACATCATTGTACTCTAACGTTTTTTGTTGTCTATCCTCGATAGCAATTGGGGTTGCCAATATCGCGTATACTTTTTTTATCAACGCTTTTTTATGGCTATCTTGAGCGTTAAAAAATGGAATGTAGCTGGGATCTTTTATCATCATAAAAAAATGAAAAATACTGTAGTACAAGCGTAATGGTGTTTGAGTGTGATTAATCACCGCGAATATTCTATTTTTATTGTCTGTATTTTCTAAATTCATAAAATTAATCAGATGCTGTTTCAAACTGTTAAGGTTATATTGGCCTTTAGTGCTCCATAATCCGATTGAGTGCGTTGTTTTTTCATTTGAGAAAATAGCCTTGAAATACTGGTTAAAGTGAGTAATTAATAACCGATAAGTGTGCTTTATTTTATCTTGTTGTTGATAAGGCCAAAATAACGCTTGGAAAATAATGATGCTCAATACACCCAAAAAAATACCACCAAGCCTTTCAATAGGGATGATAAGTGATGTGTTGGGTGTTAATTGGTTGACTAAGCCTATGATAAAAACAACATTTGCTTGTGTCCCAAGACTCATTGTTTTTGAATTAGAAAAATGGATAAGTCCAAAGCTGAAGGTAACAAAAAATAAAAGACTCAATATAATAGTGAAATTATCGATACTTAGGGTCAGAATAAGCAGTGCGCATATACTACCGACAAGACAACCTAGGATCCTTAATATTCCTTTCATGCGGGAAGTATCGCTGGATAAATTAAAGCAAACGGCAATGGATACAGCAATTTGATAATATCCTGGTAGATTAAAATAAAGCCATATAAAAGGGACGAAAAGAATGGCTGTTGCGCCTATAAGGGCATGTTTAAAGTAATAGGGATCGTAGCGAAAGTAATAGTGTTTAGGCTGATTGAGCTGAGGCGCGTAACCTGTTTTTCTCATCGTTTTGTCAAGATTAATGATGAGTTGTTTGGTTTCGTTTTGAATCAACTTTAATGACTGAAGCCAATCATAAGTGTCTAGTTGACAATGCACCGTTTCTTGCTTTTTCTGATGGTTTTTAGATGGATTTTTATCTATTTGATGAAATAAATGGTCGTTGAGATCATTCAGGCTTTGCTCCATTTTAAGCATAGTTTGATTAAGATGTTTCTTTTTTACCTTGTCGATATGCAGGATATCGTGTTCATTTTCTAATATGGTTTTAATGTTGTTAAGAATGCCAGATAACCCATCTTGAAGTTGCATCAAGATGGGTTCAATGTGAGGGTATTGGCTTGAAGGAAATATTTTTTTAAAAGGATCAGTTAGGTAATGATGACGAGTCATATTCATGAGTAGTGAAGTGATATCCCTTATACTCGTGAGCAAGTCGACTTGTTGTGCATGTTTTAATTTAGATTTCATCTCATGTTGGGCAAAGAGTAGCAATTGATCTTGTTTTATTTGATGATCTCTAATTGTTTCTAGAATGGATTCAATTTTTTGTTGTGTTTTTTTGTTTTTTTGCTGAAAAGTTTTCGTAATGCAGTCTTTATTGGTGTCATTTAACTGTATCATCAACGCCAGTTGCTTTATTAATGATAATGTTAATTGCTTATGGGCGTATTGAGAGGCAAATAAAAGACTGATAGCACAACTACTGAATACACCAATAATGATTTCTAGGCTGCGAAAAAATGCCATGTTAATAAAATTTTCTGAGGTAGGATTATTCAGCCCCGCTAATAGCACCATGATCCCGGTTACGTAGAAGAACATCCATGTATAGGTTTTGTTTTCAATGACAGCCGTAAAATAAATACCAATGAAGGCGATCAAAAAAAGTGTTATTGAAAAAATAATGGGTTGCGTGATAAAAAGTGACACTATGAGAAGGGCGCTTCCAGCTCCAATGAGGGTGCCGATCATTCTTTCTAAACTTTTTGAAAGGGTATTACCCACTGTTGGCTGAGTTGAAATAAAAGCTGAAATGCCTGCCCAGTAGGGGTCTTGTGTTTGTAATAATACGCTTAAAAATATGGCGACAACGACGGCTGAACTCGATTGCAAAGCGAGACGTGTTTGAGGCGAGTAAAATGAAAAATGCGTGATCTGTAGCTGGATATCTGTGCTTATTTGTTTAAAAATTTGCATGGGGTACTCATGTTAGACGATCCTTATTAAAAGATGAGCACTCTGGCATCTATGCCAACAGGAAGACGCTTTTCACTCGGAAAATCGATGAGTTCTATCCGGACTGGGATCCGATATTCATATCGGATCCAATTCGTAATAGGCTCCACATAAGGTAATGCGGGATTGGGCTGAGTATTACTCCGTGAAACGCCTCGGCCAAGGCTAGTAATTTGTCCTCGATATAGACTCCAAGGATGATTTGATAGATACACCCAAACGAGTGTGCCTTGTGTGAGGGAGACTAAGTTACTTTCTTTGATATTGGCAATGATGTGCTCGCTACCTTTGGTAATGAAACCAAACAAAGGTGAAGCTTGATTGGCGTAGTCGCCTGCATAGATTCTTAAGTTGTTAATATAACCATCAGATGGTGCATAAATTTGACTCATTTTCAGATTGTACTTAGCTTGTTTTACGGCGGCTTGTTGTTGTTGAACTAGTGCTTTTTCAAGTGGTGTTCGTTTCAACAAGTCTTGATAAGTGAGCTGAGACTTTTCAAGTGTCGCGTTGGCGATATTGTATTCTTCTTGTTTGGCATCAAGATCGTTTTTAGAGACAGAGTTCTTTTTTTGTAGAATTTGGTAGCGTTTAAATTCCAGTTTAGAAAAATTCGCTTGAGCTTGGCTAATTTCGATACCTGCTTGAGCTTCTTTCAATTGAGTTTGGAGTAAATTTTGTTGTGCAATGGCTTGTGATAAGAGCGATTGTGCATTATCGAGTGCTATATTGAAGGGCTCTTGGTCTAAGGTGATTAATACATCTCCATTGTTAACTTCTTGGTTATCTTTAACATGTATTTGAGTAATTAAGCCCGATACGCTGGGCGTTATTTTGACGACATTTGCGCTAATATAGGCATCGTTATTATAGATAAAAAAATAGCCAGAGCTATAGTACCCAATAACAAAGATGACTAAGCTGCTTGCCAAAAGAAAGAGTTTATTTTTAAAAAATGATTGCATTAATTATCATAATTGAATTTTGCATATTTAGCAGTATATTTGATATTCCTAAATTTTGTTTAGGTTTGTTTGTTTTTTGTATGAATGTATTTATGATGTAAATTAACCACGATAGCATTGAGCATGAGACCAACAACGCCTGCGGGGAATCCAAATGGTTGGCTGAGTGAAGGGGTAAACATATACACAAGTGTGAAGCCAACGCCTATGATGATCCCCCATAATACAGAGCTCGCTTTGAGTTGTTTTAGGTGTAACCCAAGCATGACCGCTGGTGCGATTTGGCAAAGGATTTCAAGCTTTAATTGAATTAACCACCAAAGTGTAACGGGGACGTAAATGGCCAAAGCTGCCATGACCGCTATCAGTATCCAAGTGAAAACTTTCCCCATATAAATTAATTTTCTTTGACTCGTTTTTGGGCGATAAACTTGATAAATGTCTTGTGTGAATAAAGAAGCGATGGCAAGCATCGCGGAGTCAACCGTTGACATGATGGCGGCGATGGCAGCGGCGACGAACAGAGTGATAACGTATTGCATGCCCGCAATGTGATTGAGTTTAGAGAGCATGAGTAAAACAATTTCATCGGAAGTGACTTTATCCAAGTTAGGAAAATGAGCCGCGCCAATAATGGCAATGATGATAATGGGAAGCGTGGTTAAAAAAGGCATGATTAGCATTAATTGCAAGGAGCGTTGCAAGATCTTTTTGCTTTTAGCTGCATAAATACGTTGTATCGCTTGAGGGTAAACGGCGGCGCCAAAACACACCAAAATAAGCGTGCTAATCCATTGTTTTATATCTGATATGTCGGGAGAGCGAAAAAATTGTGCTTTTGATTTTTCCAGCAGTGTTTGATTATCCAATACTGAGCCATATTGCGCCCAGATCACCGAGAAAATAATTAAAATACTGACTAAGAGTAAAATACCTTGTATCGCATCGGTCCAAGCGACAGAGCGCATGCCTCCTAATGTTTCATATATCACCATGATTAATGCCATTGAAATAATTCCTTGGGCAAAGCTAATTTGTCCACCAGTCGCGTAATCCATGATATAACCAATGGCTTTGAGATTACTGAGTATGTAACCTGCAAGTACCGTTAAGCAAATAATGACAATAAGCGTGGTAAGACATTTATTGTCATAGCGATAAGCAATATAGTCGCCCACTGTGATGAAGTTGTTTTTTTGTGACAAACGAAATAATTTGGGGGCATAAAGCATATAGCCCCCAATGACAGATAGCATCAATGTCATACCGACTAAAAAAAACCAACCACTGCGATAGGCAGATCCCGCAAATCCGATCAGATTATTACCACTATATTGAGTGGCGTATAAGGTGAGAAATAAAATGCCTATGCCAAAGCTTTTCCCTCCTAAGTAAAAATCGTTAAGCGTGTTTTCTTTGCTTTTTTGCTTACCTAAAATACCAATGCCAATGAGTGAGATTAAATAGAGTATAAGAAATATCATACTGGGAGTGTTGAGCAAGGCATTATTTGTCATAGTCACTACTCTATTTAATGGAATAAAATCAAGAGGGTTAATTTATATATGAGTGATCCTTGTTTAGAGGATTAGCAATAATAATGATTTTACTCATCCCACTCTTTTTCCAGCGCCATAAAGAGTATCAGTGCATACATGACACTGAGCACGAGTGAGCCCCATGCCCATAACGGGATCCCCCAATAGGCCGTTGAATTGAGAAAGGGGGCTGTTAATAATAAACATAAAAAAGACAGTTTTAGTAATGGCGTTTTGACGGGGGTCATGTTTTATCAAAGGTATGTAATTTGATTTTAAAGTGTAAGTCAGCTTTTCTTGTTTTGCTATTTTAAATAGCATTTAAAAACGCACTGATAACGGGATCATCTTGACGTTTTATTTTGCAGCAGCAGCCCAATTCAAAGGGAGGAATGGGAATGGGAGAAGGAAGGAGCTGGATCCTATCGCGGACAGGGCTATTTTTGATCACGACTTCAGGGGTAATACTGACGCCGCAGCCTAGGGCGACCATAGAGGCGATAGCTTCATGACCAGAGACTTGGGCGTAAATATTAGGTATGAGGCCCAATTTTCTGAACCAATTATCGATTCTAATGCGGCCAGGCCCATGCTCTGGCACGATGAAAGGCAGTCTATCCCATGGAAGATAGGATTCATTGAGTAATTCTTGCACTTTACATCGAATCGTTGGTGCAATAATCGCTAAAGGAATATTATCAATTTTGGCGAAATGTAGAGTATCAGGAAAAGGTTCAGGTAAAGCGGTAATGGCGATATCAGTTCGATTTTGACTGACCTCATGGATGGCGTTAGCTGCATCACCTGTCGTCAATGCTATTTCAACCAAGGGATGCTCTCGCCTAAATCGGTCCAGTAAGCTAGGTAGATGGCTATAGGCTGCGGTGACTGAGCAGAACAAATTTAATCTTCCTCTTAGTCGATCTTGTTTTGGATCGATTTTTGTTTTCAGTTTTCCCCAGCTATTTAAGGTTTGTTCAGCAAAATGGCGATATTCAATGCCTGCATTAGAGAGTGAAACGCTGCGATTATCCCGTCTAAATAATTGCGCGCCGACTTCTTCTTCCAATCGCTGCATGGCTCGACTCAATGTTGAAGGACTGACATGCATGGCTTGAGCCGTTTTAGTGAAATGTAAGCTATCACAAAGATGTAGATAAAGTTTAATCGTGCGAATATCCATAATATTTCACTCTAAATGATTATTGTTGCTAACCCTGTGTTTACAAGTGTCAAACATTGTTTTGTGTTGCAAAAAATGCAACACAGTGTTTCGAATATATCATTTTAAGCAACGAAAAGCTTGCGTTATAGTGGCTTCCATTGTGATTTGGCTCAATTGAGAGCTGGTCGATTTTGATAGTCCCTTAATGAGGTGGTACAACAGATGGCTAATTATTTTAATTCTCTGAGTTTACGTCAACAATTAGAACAGCTGGCCCAGTGCCGCTTCATGGATCGCAGTGAATTCAGTGAAGGTTGTAATTATATCAAAGACTGGAATATCGTCATATTAGGTTGTGGCGCGCAAGGTTTAAACCAAGGTTTAAACATGCGTGATTCTGGTTTGAATATTTCTTTTGCACTGCGTCAACAAGCGATTTCTGAAAAGCGTGCGTCATACCAAATGGCAACTGGCAATGGTTTTCGTGTAGGTACCATTGAAGAATTAATTCCAGCGGCGGATTTAGTGCTTAATTTAACGCCTGACAAGCAGCACACAGATGCCGTTAATTCTGTTATGCCGTTAATGAAGCAAAATGCAACGCTTGCTTATTCTCATGGTTTCAATATTGTTGAAGAAGGCATGCAAATTCGTCCTGATTTAACGGTTATTATGGTTGCGCCTAAGTGTCCAGGTACAGAAGTACGCGAAGAGTATAAGCGTGGTTTTGGTGTGCCGACTCTGATTGCAGTGCATCCAGAAAACGACCCAAATGGTGATGGTTTTGAGATCGCCAAAGCCTATGCCAGTGCTACGGGGGGTGACAGAGCGGGTGTTTTACATTCTTCTTTCATTGCGGAAGTGAAGTCGGATTTGATGGGTGAGCAAACTATCTTGTGTGGTATGTTGCAGTCGGGTGCTATTTTGGGCTATGAGAAAATGGTCGCCGATGGTATTGAGCCTGGTTATGCCGCTAAGCTTATTCAGCAAGGCTGGGAAACAACCACTGAAGCTTTGAAGCATGGTGGTATTACTCACATGATGGATAGACTATCAAATCCTGCCAAAATCAAGGCGTTTGAAACAGCAGAAGAGTTAAAAACCATTCTTAAGCCGCTTTTTGCTAAACATATGGATGATATTATCAGCGGTCACTTCTCACAAACTATGATGGAAGATTGGGCCAATGATGATGCTAACTTACTAAAATGGCGTAATGAGACCAATGAAACGGCTTTTGAAAATGCGCCTACTTCAGAGGAAAACATCGACGAGCAAACGTATTTCGATAAAGGTATTTTCCTTGTGGCAATGATCAAAGCGGGTGTGGAACTTGCCTTTGATACTATGGTTGAAGCGGGTATCGTTGAAGAATCGGCTTATTATGAGTCACTTCATGAAACGCCATTAATTGCCAATACGATTGCGCGTAAGCGTTTATATGAAATGAACGTTGTGATTTCAGATACGGCCGAATATGGGTGTTACCTCTTTAATCACGCTGCATTACCTATGCTACGTGATTACGTTAATAACATGTCGCCAGAGTTGTTGGGTGCAGGCCTTAGTGATACCAACAACGGCGTTGATAATGTACGTTTAATTGAAGTTAACCAAGCCATTCGCAGTACTTCAGTAGAAAAAGTGGGTGCTAAGCTACGCGGCTATATGACTGAAATGAAAAGAATTGTAGAGGAAGGTTAATGGATAGCTTGCACTTAATTAAGGCTCAATGAAGTCGATTGAGTGCAAGGGGTAACCCTAAGGGATGTAGAGTAATTGCAATATGGAGGTGAGCAGCATGTTGTCCTTTCATTTGCTTTATGCTGCTAAAACAGTGTTGGCTAAAAAGAGACAAGATTTGATACACATTTTTATTGTTTTTCTTTCTGGCTTTGTGGTAAACCTAAGATATCGCTTTTATCTTGTATGAAAATCAAAATAAGAGTCAATCACTAGAATTTATGCGAAGAAACTGATTAGGAAACATGTTAATCATGCGTCATTTAGCTGCCAAGCTCATTATTGTGATTATTACCGTCGTGGCTCTCAAGTCACAGCGGGGGCAGCGTATGCTAAATCGACATACCTAGTTAGGTTAAAAGATTGCAACTAACCCCCCGCTCCGAAAGGACTGGGGGGTTTTTGTTTAGGGGGCTATTTAAGCTCAAGTCGTCATAAAAGCATCATTTTTTGTAATGCATGGCAAATGAGAGGTAACGGAATCGATGGAAGAAGGGCAGAAAGTTCGCGGTGCTGATGCGGTGATCAAGGCATTAGTCGCCCATGGTGTGAATACAATATTTGGTTATCCGGGTGGAGCCATCATGCCACTCTATGATGCACTTCATGGCAGTTCTGTTGAGCATATTCTCAGTCGGCATGAGCAAGGAGCGGCTTTTGCGGCATTGGGTTATGCCAGAGCCAGTGGACGCATAGGTGTGTGCTTTGCCACGTCAGGCCCCGGTGCGACAAACCTTGTCACGACATTAGCGGATGCATTATTAGACTCAGTGCCTATGGTAGCGATTACTGGACAAGTGCCTAATCATTTGATTGGTACAGATGCCTTTCAAGAGATTGATATGCTTGGTATGTCTCTGTCTTGTACTAAGCACAGTTTCATGGTGACCCATATAGATCAACTTATTCCGACATTATACCAAGCTTTTGACATTGCCGCTTCGGGTCGGCCTGGTCCCGTTTTAGTCGATATTCCTAAAGATATTCAAGTGGCCATGCTTGAGTATAAAACCCCTTTACATGCTGTTCTGCCTGAACCTTGGCATCAAGATGCCGATATTCTTGCGGCAAAAGCCTTATTACAGGCGGCAAAAAAGCCCATTGTTTATGCCGGTGGTGGAGTGGGCATGGCAAATGCCGTGAGCCAATTACGTGATTTCATCGCTGTCACTGGTATCCCTTCTGTCGCCACGTTAAAAGGACTGGGTTGTATTACTATTGATACGCCGGGTTATCTAGGCATGCTGGGTATGCATGGCTCTAAAGAGGCGAATATTGCTGTGCAAGAAAGTGATTTATTAGTGGTCGTTGGTGCCAGATTTGATGATCGCGTAACGGGACGCTTATCTTGCTTTGCCAGTAAAGCGAAAGTGCTTCATTTAGATATTGATACAGCAGAACTGGGGAAGTTACGGGCAGCAGATGTGTCCATTGCCAGTGATTTGCGTGAAGTATTACCTGCAATTAGTCAACCATTAGAGATTGATGAATGGCGCAATGAAGTCAAGCAGCTGCAAGCGACCCATAAGCGAGATTATGCTTGTCCTGGCGATCTAATTTACGCGCCTGCAATGTTAAGACGCTTAGCGCAAAAATTGCCTAAAGACAGTGTGGTGAGCTGTGATGTCGGTCAACATCAAATGTGGGTTGCTCAGCATATGTGGTTTGATAGGCCTGAAAACCATTTGTCTAGTGGTGGACTGGGTACTATGGGCTTTGGTTTACCTGCTGCTATTGGTGCCAAAATCAGCCGCCCAGATGCCACTGTGATCGCCGTGTCTGGTGATGGTTCTTTTATGATGAATGTACAGGAGTTAGTGACACTAAAACGCAAGCAGCTTCCTGTTAAAATATTGCTTATTGATAATCAAAAGTTAGGCATGGTTAAGCAGTGGCAACAGCTTTTTTTTGAAGAACGTTATAGTGAAACTGATTTATCTGATAACCCCGACTTTGTGCGTTTAGCGTCGGCGTTTGACATTCCGGGTCGCAGTATTCATCAGGCTAGTGAAGTCGAAGCAGCGCTTGATGAAATGCTAAATGCAAAAGGGGCTTATTTATTACATGTTGCTATCGATGATGCCCATAATGTTTGGCCTTTAGTGCCGCCTGGTGCGGCGAATCACAATATGATGGATGGAACGGAGACGCAAATATGATCTATGACATGACATTAATGGTGCATCAACGTGCCGAAGTATTAGAGCGCGTGCTAAGAGTCATTCGCCATCGAGGGTTTAAGGTGTTGAGTATGGAGATGCAAGTCCATGAAAATGAGGCTAGTATGGTGAATGTAGTCGTAGAGAGTGAAAGGGCAATAACTTTACTGAGTAGTCAGCTGGAAAAGTTGATTGATGTATTTGATTGTCAAACATTGCCGTCCCAGATAGAAAATAAACTTGCTAGCGTATAAGGAAAAAAATAATGGCCGCAAAAACAGCAGAATATATTTGGTTTAATGGTGTAATCATGCCTTGGGCGGATGCGAAGGTTCATGTGATGTCCCATGCGTTGCACTATGGCACTTCTGTATTTGAAGGCATACGCGTGTATGACACGCACTTAGGGCCAGCGGGGTTTAGATTAACTGATCATGTACAACGTTTATTTGATTCTGCAAAAATTTATCGTATGCCCATTCCTTATACTTTTGAGCAAGTGATGCAAGCCTGTAGCGATAGTGTGCTTAAGAATGACTTAACCAGTGCTTATATTCGTCCTTTGGCTTTTTATGGCGATGTGGGAATGGGAATAACGCCGCCAACAGATGCGGTTTGTGACTTATTGGTAGCCGGTTTTCCATGGAGTGCCTACTTAGGCGAAGACAGTATGGAGGCTGGTGTTGATGTGGCGGTGACGTCTTGGAACCGCTTGGCGCCCAATACGATTCCGACAGGTGCTAAAGCGGGTGGCAATTATTTGTCATCGCTGCAAATCTCTACAGAAGCAAAACGTAATGGTTTTGATGAAGGCATTGCGCTAGATAGCAATGGGTTAGTGAGTGAAGGTGCTGCTGCCAATTTATTTGTGGTGAAGAAAAATAAAATTTATACCCCGCCGATTACTGCTGCGATTTTAATGGGGTTGACGCGCGATACGATTATGGTGCTTGCAAGAGACATGGGTTATGAAGTGGTTGAAGAGAATATGTCCCGGGAATTTCTTTATCTTGCCGATGAAATTTTCATGACGGGAACGGCCGCTGAAATTGTGCCTGTGCGCAGTGTGGATCGAATTGAGATAGGCGAAGGTCATCGTGGGCCTGTTACCAAGAAAGTACAACATAGTTTCTTTGGTTTATTTACTGGAGAGACAAAAGACAAATGGGGCTGGTTAGAGCCTTTAAAGTGAGAATGAATCGTGTCTAAAGGCGGTTATGTTTTGTATAGCCACTTTAGCGTTATTGATATAAGAGAAAGCTAGCTGACTGATAGTGTCGGGTAATGCTTCTCAAAGATAGGACAATAGCAATGCCTAAATTACGTTCAGCGACCAGTACCGAAGGTCGTAACATGGCGGGTGCTCGTGCACTCTGGCGCGCAACGGGTGTAAAAGATAACGATTTCGGTAAGCCGATTATCGCGATTGCTAATTCTTTTACGCAATTTGTTCCAGGACATGTGCATCTAAAAGACATGGGGTCGTTAGTGGCCGGTGCCATCGAAGAAGCGGGCGGTATTGCAAAGGAGTTTAATACCATCGCGGTTGACGATGGCATTGCCATGGGGCACGGGGGGATGCTGTATAGCTTGCCTTCTCGAGAATTGATTGCCGATAGTGTCGAATATATGGTTAATGCCCATTGTGCTGATGCGTTAGTGTGTATTTCAAATTGCGACAAAATCACTCCCGGCATGTTGATGGCTGCTTTAAGGCTTAATATTCCTGTGGTTTTTGTGTCCGGTGGACCTATGGAGGCGGGTAAAACTAAGCTGTCTGATAATATCATTAAGCTTGATTTGGTGGATGCTATGGTTGCAGCCGCCGATGAGCGTGTGTCTGACGAAGACAGCGAAAAAATTGAGCGCAGTGCTTGTCCCACTTGTGGTTCTTGCTCGGGCATGTTTACTGCAAACTCAATGAACTGTTTAACAGAAGCCTTAGGTTTATCATTGCCAGGTAATGGCTCTATGCTTGCCACTCACGCCGATCGCCGCGAGTTATTTTTAGAGGCGGGCAGACGTGTGATGGATTTAACGATGCGCTATTACAAACATGATGATGTATCCGCACTGCCTCGCAATATTGCCAGCTTCAAAGCCTTTGAAAATGCCATGTCACTGGATATTGCCATGGGGGGATCGAGTAATACTATATTGCATCTATTAGCCGCAGCGCGAGAAGCAGAACTGGACTTTACTATGAGCGACATCGACAGATTGTCTCGTCTTGTGCCTCATCTTTGTAAGGTTGCGCCGTCAACGCCTGAATATCATATGGAAGATGTGCACCGCGCGGGTGGTGTGATGGCTATTTTAGGTGAGTTGGACCGGGCAGGCCTGCTTCACAGTGATGCTCATCATGTGGCGGGTGAGAGTTTAAAAGCGGTACTGGCTAAATATGACATTGCTCAAACTGAAGACAGTAAGGTTAAAGAATTTTATTCAGCAGGTCCTGCGGGTATTCCGACCACACAAGCCTTTAGCCAGAATTGTCGTTGGCCGAGCCTAGATCTGGATCGTGAAGGCGGCTGTATTCGCAAACGTGAATTTGCCTTTAGCCAAGAAGGGGGTTTAGCGGTATTGGCAGGTAATATTGCGCTTGATGGTTGTATCGTGAAAACCGCTGGTGTGGATGAAGAAAATCATACTTTTGTGGGCACGGCACGCGTGTATGAGAGCCAAGACGATGCGGTAGCAGGAATTTTAGGCGGAGAAGTGGTTGCCGGAGAGGTGGTGGTGATCCGTTATGAAGGACCCAAAGGTGGACCGGGTATGCAAGAAATGCTGTATCCCACCAGCTATTTAAAATCACGAGGTTTAGGTAAAGCCTGTGCATTGATCACAGATGGTCGTTTTTCTGGCGGCACCTCAGGCCTGTCTATCGGTCATGTTTCACCTGAAGCGGCAGCGGGGGGCACCATAGGTTTAGTTGAAACAGGGGATCCTATTGAAATCGATATTCCTGCTCGTTCGATTAAATTAGCCATCAGTGATGATGTGTTGGCGGCGCGCCGTCATGAGATGGAAGCACGAGGCGTTCAGGCGTGGAAGCCTGTTGATCGTGTGAGACAGGTCTCGTCAGCGTTAAAGGCTTATGCGTTACTCGCCACCAGTGCCGATAAAGGTGCGGTGCGAGATCTCACTAAGCTGTAGTTTTTTATCTAAGACAGGGCTAACGTAAGCCCTGTCATTGAGGTTTAATATGCTCGCATTAGCTTCACAGTCACAATTGGAATTGGCGCAATATTATTTACAGAAAATTTTATTAAGTTCTGTCTATGATGTGGCCAAGGTGACACCATTATCGAGTTTAAATAAGTTGTCTGCACGTTTAGGTTGTCAGGTTTTTTTAAAGCGTGAAGACTTACAACCCGTGCATTCCTTTAAACTTCGTGGTGCTTATAACAAGATTGCTGAATTAACCGCAGATGAATGTCTTCGTGGTGTGGTTTGCGCCTCTGCGGGAAATCATGCTCAAGGAGTGGCAATGTCGGCAGCGGCAAGAGGCATTAGTGCTGTGATTGTGATGCCAGAAACCACTCCCGATATAAAAGTCGATGCCGTGCGCCGTTTAGGTGGTGAGGTGGTATTACATGGTCAAGCTTTTGATATGGCCAATGCCCATGCACAGTATTTAGCGCAATCGGAAGGGCGTGTGTATGTGGCGCCTTTTGATGATGAAGCTGTGATTGCGGGCCAAGGTACCATAGCGCAAGAGATGTTGCAGCAACAAAGAGATCTCGAAACCATTTTTGTGCCTGTGGGCGGAGGGGGGCTCATTGCAGGTATTGCCGCTTATTATAAAGCTGTGATGCCGCAAGTGCAGATTATCGGTGTAGAGCCCGAAGATTCTGCTTGTTTAAAAGCCGCACTGGATAACGATGAGCGTGTGGTACTCGATAAAGTCGGACTCTTTGCCGATGGCGTGGCGGTCAAACAGATTGGTGCAGAGCCTTTTAGGCTGGCTAAAGAGTATGTGGATGATGTCATCACTGTGTCATCAGATGAAATTTGCGCCGCATTGAAAGATATTTTCGAAGATACCCGTGCCATTGCTGAGCCTGCGGGCGCCTTATCTTTGGCGGGGCTAAAAAAGCATGTGGGTGCCAGTGGTAAAGGAGAGAAAGTCGCGGCCATTTTAAGTGGCGCCAATGTGAATTTTCATAGTTTACGTTATGTTTCAGAGCGATGTGAGCTTGGTGAGCAAAAAGAAGCGATTTTAGCGGTGCGAGTGCCGGAAAGACCCGGTGTCTTTTTGCGTTTTTGTGAGCTCCTTGAAAAGCGTGTCATGACTGAATTTAATTACCGTTTCAATAGCCGTGATAAAGCTGTGGTGTTTGCGGGAATTAAACTGGTTTCAGGACAAAGTGAGCTAAATGGCATTGTGGCTAACTTGGAAAATGAAGGCTTTGACGTGCAAGATTTATCCATGGATGAAACCGCAAAATTACATGTGCGTTATATGGTGGGTGGCCATCCCTCAGAATCTCTTAGTGAGCGCTTATTTTGTTTTGAGTTTCCAGAGCATCCTGGTGCTCTGTTTCAGTTCTTAACTACATTAAAAAGCCAGTGGAATATTACTCTGTTTCATTATCGCAACCATGGTGCGGCCTTTGGGCGCGTTCTAGCGGGTTTTGAAGTGCCTGAAACGGACAATTTGGCTTTTCAACAATTTTTAAATAAGTTAGGTTTTGAGTATAAAGAAGAAACCCATAACCCTGCTTATCAATTATTTCTAACGAACTGATTGATGATAGTAGTTAAAAAGTCACGCTGAAACATTCAGTGTGACTTTCGTTGATATATAAGCTATAGGTAATTAATAATAAGACCCTGTTTATTTTGTATTATTATCTTAGTAGCGGCGTAAAAAATTAATTTCGAACAAATAGCTCCAAGCGTTAACTCAAAACGGCCTTATGAGTTGTAGCTAAATGCATTAATTTATTTTTTAATATTCTATGTAATATGTAAGTAATCTGAATTATTCTAAGCCATTGTCAGTTTCCCCCTTATATCCACTTATCACACAACATATTATTTATTTCATTAGTTTGATATAAATAACAAAGGTGTCAGTTCCGCTATGTTATTATTGATAGTTAAAAGTCAGGTTTAATAGGAGGTTGCATTGGCTAGACGAGGGAGTGGCTTAAGAACTGCTATAAAGATTGTGAAGGCTATAGATAAAGCCAACAAGCAAGCTGCTCGTGAAGCTCTTCGTAGAGAGAAGGCTATACGACGTGCAGAAGCTCAAGCTTTAAGGGAGCATGAAAGATCTGTGCGTGAAGCTCAAAAAAAACTTCACAGGCAAACTCAGGCACAAAAAGCAGCTAAAAAGCAAGCCCTTAAGGACGCTATAGTTAGCGCGGGAGAAGAGTACCAAACTCGCTGCGAAGAACGAAAAGCACTTAGGAAGCTATTTATTCAAGAGGTTTTAAAATAATTAATGGATTATAATATACTAGTACTATTATGTTTATTCTTGTTCGCTATTTTATTGACTTATGTATTGACGAAACGTGCTGCGGATAAAAAAGTAGGTCAATACAAGTCTCTCAATGAAGCTTTAACCAATACTCAGAAAGAGATTGAGTTACTAGCAAAAAATAATGAGTCAATTAAGCAATCCACCGCAATAGCTAAAAAAGAGCTTGAGCTGATTAACACAGAGACTGCAGAATTACAGTCTTTAAAAGGACAAGATGATTCACTTAAGCTTAATATTCAAGAACAACACGCTTATCTAGAGACTGTTCAGAGTACGTTAAACGAACTTAATACCAATATTGAGAAAGGGGAGCAAGATTTAAACGAGTTAATGAGTGATATAGATTTATATTCACGACTTGATGAGTATACTGCTCTTGGTCATTTTGAATTGCCGCAATATCTTTCTGAAACATCTACTCGCTATGCTGAAGAGATCAAAGATATCAGACAGCAGCAAAAAGATATGATTAAGGACAAGACTGCTATTACTTTCCCAGAAACAACAGTCATTTCTAATGATAAATCTTTCAATAAGAAGATTCTTAATGGTCAAGTCAAGTTGATGCTAATCGCATTTAATATAGAATGTGACGTTCTTATTGGAAAGATTTCTCCAAGTTCATTTGGTAGGACACTAGAGAGGATAGAAAAATTAGCGAATAACCTTGAGAAATCTGCTGCGACGTTTGAATGCGGTTTTGACCTCGACTATATAGCACTCAAATTCGAAGAATGTAAGCTTCAGTACCAATTTACACTTAAGAAACAGGAAGAAATTGCAGAGCAGAAACTTATTAAAGAACAGATTAGAGAAGTGAAGTGGTCAACTAATTCTGGCCACGGATTTATGTTCGCTCTTAAATAATTGTTCGGATCTGTTAGGTGTTAAACC